>CAZHFS010000350.1:0-3483 GCA_964531885.1 uncultured Propionivibrio sp. | reverse complement strand
TGAAAATTTCTTTCATCGAACCCATGCCTAGCCTCTCACTTCCAGATGTTCCACGGCGACATCATCCAGCAACCGACAACCAGCATCCACGCGAGACAAACCGGGATGAATACTTTCCAGCCCAGACGCATGACCTGATCATAGCGATAGCGTGGGAAGGTGGCGCGAATCCACAGGAAGAAGAACAGAATCAAGGTGATTTTGCCAAACAGCCAAAAAATGCTGTCGGGCAGGAAACCGACCGGCGAGAGCCAGCCACCCAGGAAAAGGATCGAGGTCATGGTCGCGCACAGGATCATCGCTGCATATTCAGCCAGCGAGAACACGGCAAAAGCCATCCCGGAGTATTCGACGTGGAAACCAACGATTTCCGATTCGCCTTCTGCAAGATCGAACGGAGCACGGTTCGTTTCAGCAACGATAGACACGAGGTAGATAACGAACATCGGCAACAACGGCAGCCAGTTCCAGGAAAGGAAACCAATGCCCATCTCTGCAAATCGACCTTGTGCCTGGCCACGCACGATATCGCCGAGATTCAAGCTATTGGAGATCATCAAGACGACGACCAGCGACAAGCCCATGGCGATTTCATAGGAAATCAATTGCGCGGCAGAGCGCATGCTACCGAGGAAGGCATATTTAGAGTTTGATGCCCAACCTGCGAGGATGATGCCGTACACCCCGATCGAGGTGACCGCCATGATGTAAAGCAGACTGGCATTGATATCCGCAAGCACCATGTAGTCATTGAACGGAATGACCGCCCAGGCTGCGAGCGCCGGCGCAAAAGCGAAGATCGGTGCCAGCAGGAAAACCGCCTTGTCCGCTCCGGCCGGAATCACGACTTCCTTGAACAGTAGCTTGAGACCATCAGCGATCGGTTGAATCAGCCCCCACGGACCCACGCGGTTCGGACCGATCCGGACCTGCATCCAGCCAATTACTTTCCGCTCCCAAAACGTCGTATAAGCAACGACAAGAAGCAACGGCATGATGATCAACATGATCTTGATCACAGTCCAGACCGTCAGGACGATGTCGTTCCACGCGGTGCCAAAGACCCCCTCACCAAACTGCATGAAACTGGTGAAATAAGGCATTAGGAAAGCGGGAATCCAATGTTGCAGCGCGTCGACCATCATGCACGCTCCACGTTAATCGTTGCGAACATGTCACCCAACGTTGCGGTCGAGGCATGCGCCGCGGCAATCCGCACACAATCGGCGGGGACATGATCATCCTGTTGTACAGTCAACACAGCCTCTCCGCTGTCCTGACGAACACGCACTTTGAGACCAGTTGCCAAGCCCAGGCGCTCCAGAGTGGTTCCACTTAGACGCGCCGTTGGTTCCGCGGCATCAGTTGTCTTTTGCAATGACTGGGCGCGGCGTACCAGCGGATCGGCAAAATAGATCGGCACATCGCTGATCCGCTGCAGGCCATCGGCCGGCATGGGCAGGTTGATCGTATTTTCGGCGAGGCCATTGTCCAGACCCGTTACGAATTCGCTTGCACCGAGCACTTCGCCGCGCACTTGCTCGCTCGTCTCGTAATCGAAGCCCGAGAGGTTCAGCAGGTTGCCAAGCACGCGCAGCACCTTCCAGGCCGGGCGGCTTTCGCCAAGGGGTGAAACGACGCCGCTAAAACTCTGCACGCGTCCTTCACAGTTAACAAAAGTGCCGGAAGTCTCAGTAAACGGGGTGCTGGGCAGCAACACATCCGCATAATCGAGCGCAGGACCATGTTTGAACGGCGTGATCATGACAACCAGCGCCGCTTGCTTGAGCGCAGAGATGGCCGACAGCGGATTGTGGCAATCAAGTTCGGGCTCGACGCCATGGAGAAGATAGGCTTTCCTTGGCTGGGCAAACATCTCGTACGCATTCAAATGGCCCGGAGTCGCCTTTGCCACATAGCCACCCAGGGAATTTGCCGCTTCACCAACGAAGCCAACTTTAGCTCCAGTCAATTTGCCAAGCTCGAGCGCCAGGCGATGAATCGTTGTGGCGTGGGGGCTTTGCTCGGCGATTGAGCCAAGGAAAATGGCTTTTTTGCTGCCGGCAACAAGGCTTTCAGCAACGGCACGGCTGCGTGCGCAAACTTCAACGCTTTCAGTCCCGGCTGGCACTGCTTTTTTCTTCAACTCGGCAGCTGCTTTGACAATGGCAGCCAAGGCGACAGGCAAACCGCTAGGTGCCACGGTAATACGCTCGTGCAGCTTGATCAGAGGATCATCGCCAGCCACCGAAAGCAGACTGACCTCACCACCGTATTTCTTGGCAAGCTGGCGTAAGCGCTGAGCGAACAGCGGGTGATCCTTGCGCAGGAAGCCACCAACCACCAATGCCGCATCCAGTTCGGTAATCTCGGATAGGCGCAACCCAAGCCACGGAATACCGGTCCGTTGGCCGTCGGCAGAAAAATCACGGCGACGCGTACGGAAATCGACATTATCCGAACCCAGTCCACGCATTAGCTTCTGGACCAAGAACAGTTCTTCGAAAGTCGCATGGGGTGAAGCGAGTGCGGCGATCTGCTCAGCACCGTGTCTAGCCACAACATCCTTCAAGGCATGCGAGACGTAGTCGAGAGCAACGTTCCAGTCGACTTCGCGCAAGCTACCGTCGACACGGATCATCGGCTTCTGCAAACGCTCAGAACTACTCAGGGCTTCGTACGAGAAACGATCCTTGTCGGTAATCCAGCACTCGTTAACCGCCTCGTTTTCGCGAGGTAAAACACGCATCACACGATTGCCCTTAACCTGCACGGTCAGGTTAGCACCCAGACTGTCGTGAGGACTAACCGAACGCCGACGGGTCAATTCCCAATTTCGCGCCTGATAGCGGAAAGGTTTGGAAGTCAGCGCACCGACCGGGCAAATGTCGATCATGTTGCCGGAAAGTTCGGAATCAACCGATCGTCCGACGAAAGTCATGATTTCGGAATGCATGTTGCGGCTGGCCATGCCGAGCTCTTTCACCCCGGCAATTTCAACCCCAAAGCGGACACATCGCGTGCAGTGAATACAACGCGACATTTCCTGCATCGAGATGAGCGGGCCGACTTCCTTGTGGAAGAAAACCCGTTTCGGCTCGTTATAGCGCGAAGCACCGGCACCATAACCGACCGCCAGATCCTGCAACTGGCACTCCCCGCCCTGATCGCAGATTGGGCAGTCAAGCGGGTGATTGATGAGGAGAAACTCCATCACCCCCTTCTGAGCCTTCACCGCCATATCAGAGTGCGTAAACACCTTCATGCCATTGGTTACTGGCGTGGAACAGGCAGGAACAGGCTTCGGCGCCTTCTCGACCTGGACGAGACACATCCGGCAATTGGCTGCAATCGACAGTTTCTTGTGATAGCAGAAGTGCGGGATATAGGCGTCAACCAGTTCAGCGGCATCGATGATCGAACTGCCTTCGGGAACTTTGGCAAGCTTGCCGTCGATTTCGATTTCTAGCATATCGCTACCTT
>CAZHFS010000349.1:0-3490 GCA_964531885.1 uncultured Propionivibrio sp. | reverse complement strand
GAGTTCAGACGTGTGCTCTTCCGATCTCCCTGGTGCTCGGCCTTGTCGTCCTGATCACCGTCATTGCGGTCACCTTCAACTTCCTGGTCGACCTGGCATACGCCCTGCTCGACCCGAAAATCCGTTACTGAGGGGATGAGCATGTTGCTCAACAACAAGGATGACGCCCTCGTCGCCACCCTCGGGGCCTCCCTGGAGCCGGATCTCTGCTGCCGCAGCCCGTGGGTTGCGGCGCGCCACCGCTTCATGCGCAACAAGGCCGCCGTGTTCAGCCTGATGCTGCTCATCACCATCACCCTGATCTGCATCGTCGGCCCCCTGCTGCTGCCTCATGCCTTCGACACCACCGACTGGGACGCCATGCGCCTGCCGCCCACGACCCAGAATTTCCACTGGTTCGGCACCGACGATTCCGGCCGCGACCTGCTGGTCCGCTGCCTGATCGGCGGACGCATCTCGCTGATGGTCGGCATCCTCGCCACGCTCTCGTCGGTCACCCTGGGCATTGCCTGGGGCGCCACGGCCGGCTTCCTCGGCGGCCGGGTCGATGCCTTCATGATGCGCATCGTCGACATGATGTACGCCGTCCCCTACCTGTTGATCGCCATCCTGCTGGTCACCCTGCTCGGCCGCGCCTTCTACCTCGTGGTCATCACGATCACCGTGTTTTCCTGGATGGACATGGCGCGCGTGGTGCGCGGCCAGACCCTGTCGCTGCGCTCGCGGGAGTTTGTCGAAGCCGCGCGGGCCATCGGCGTGCCCAAGTGGCGGATCATCACCCAGCACATCGTGCCCAACCTGCTCGGCGTGGTGGTCATCTACACCACCATCACCGTCCCTGGGGTAATCATGACCGAATCGGTACTGTCCTTCCTCGGCCTCGGCATCCAGGAACCGATGACCAGCTGGGGCGTGCTCATCCACGACGGCGCCACGGTAATGGAAGTCTCGCCCTGGATCCTGCTCTTCCCGGCCGCGCTCCTGTCGGCCACCCTGTACTGCTTCAACTTCATCGGGGACGGCCTGCGCGACGCGCTCGACCCCAAAGACCGCTAAAACAGCCAAGACTCTGAGATTGAGGCGACGCATGCAGAACGTCCTTGAAGTCACCAATCTGGGCGTGCAATTTTCCACGCTCGACGGCGTGGTCTATGCCGTCAACGGGATGAACTACACCCTAGCCAAGGGCGAGACCCTCGGCATCGTCGGCGAGAGCGGTTCGGGCAAGAGCCAGAGCGTCCTCGCCCTGCTTGGCCTCCTGGCCAAGAACGGCCGCGCCACCGGATCCGCCCGGTTTCGCGGGCAGGACCTGCTGGCCCTGCCCGAAGCCGAACTCAACGCCGTGCGGGGCAACCAGATCGCCATGATCTTCCAGGACCCGATGACCTCGCTCAACCCCTACCTCACGGTCGAGCGGCAGATGACCGAGGTGCTCGAACTGCACAAGGGGCTGAGCCGCAAGGCGGCGCGCACGCGCGCCATCCAGTTCCTCGACGCGGTCAAGATTCCCGAAGCCGCCCGGCGCATCGACATGTACCCGCACGAATTCTCGGGCGGCATGCGCCAGCGGGTCATGGTCGCCATGGCCCTCTTGTGCGAACCCGAAGTGCTGATCGCCGACGAACCGACGACCGCCCTCGACGTAACCGTGCAAGCCCAGATCCTGGCCCTGCTGCGCGAATTGCAGCGCGACTTCGGCACCGCCATCATCATGATCACGCACGACCTCGGCGTGGTTGCCGGTCTGTGCGACCAGGTCATGGTGCTGTACGGGGGGCGGGTCATGGAGCAATCCAAGGCCCACCACATCTTTCACCGCCCCACCCACCCCTACACCCAGGGCTTGCTGCACGCCGTGCCGCGCATGGACCGCGACGACGAAGCGCTCATCGCCATTCCCGGCTCGCCGCCCAACATGGTCAAACCGCCCAAGGGCTGCCCGTTCAGCGAGCGCTGCGGCCTCGCCGATGCCGAGTGCGCCGAGCGCCTCCCGGCGCTCGCCCCGCTGCCCGACGATGACCGGACGCTGCGCGCCTGCCACAAGGCGGTCGACACCGTGCAGAGCCATCTGAACAAGGAGCTGCTCCATGCCTGACGCCCGCCAGCCCCTTTTGTCGGTCCGCGATCTGCACGTCCAGTTCCGGATCAGCGACCCGCATGCCTGGCCGTGGGCCGCCAAACGCACGCTCAAGGCCGTAAACGGCATTTCCTTCGATCTCTACCCCGGCGAAACGCTGGGCATCGTCGGCGAATCGGGCTGCGGCAAATCGACTCTGGCCCGCGCGCTGCTCAACCTCAACCCGGCCTCATCCGGCAGCGTGACCTGGCGCGGCAAGGAAATGACCCACGCCTCCGACGCCGAGTGGTTCGACGTGCGCAAAGATGTGCAGATGATCTTCCAGGACCCGCTGGCCAGCCTCGATCCGCGCATGACCGTGGCCCAGATCATCGCCGAGCCGCTGCGCACCCATCAGCCGGGCCTGAGCAACGACGAGGTAATGCGCAAGGTACGCACGCTGATGGCCCGCGTCGGGCTCTCGGCGCAGCAGATCAACCGTTACCCGCATGAATTCTCGGGCGGCCAATGCCAGCGCATCGGCATCGCCCGTGCGCTGATCCTCGAACCCAAGCTGATCGTCTGCGACGAGCCGGTCTCGGCGCTCGACGTCTCGATCCAGGCCCAGATCATCAACCTGCTCAAGACCCTGCAGAAGGAACTCGGCCTTGCCTTGATCTTCATTGCCCACGACCTCGCCGTCGTACGCCACATCAGCCACCGCATCATGGTCATGTACCTTGGCCGCACCATGGAAATGGCCGAAAAGAAACGGCTCTACGACGCCCCGTGCCATCCGTACACGCAGGCCCTGCTCTCTGCCATCCCCATCCCGGACCCGGACAAGGAACGCAACAAGACCATCCAGCTCCTGCAAGGCGACCTGCCCTCGCCGATCAACCCGCCGAGCGGCTGCGTGTTCCGCACCCGCTGTCCGCGCGCGGATGCCTTGTGCGCCGAGCAGCAGCCGGAACTCAAACCAGCCGCGGCCACCACCCTCGCCGCCTGCCTGCAGATTGCCCCGCCGGGCGGCCCTGCCAGCGCCCAGGTTGCCCGCGCCTGAGCGCTCCGGCGTCGGGGTACGCACGATCCGCTCCCAGGACGTACCGCACTGCCGCAACCCGCCGTCGCGCCGCGCTCGGCAAGAGACACCCACCCGGGCTGGAAACCGCCGGCCCGGCCCGCCCTTCCGGTATAATTGCCGGTTTTCCAAATTCACTTCGCGCACCGCCATGGAACTCGCCAAGAGCTTTGAACCGGCCGACATCGAACGCCGCTGGTACCCCGAATGGGAAGGACGCGGCTACTTCGCCGCCGGCCTCGACACCACCAAGCAAGACGCCTTCTGCATCCTGCTGCCGCCACCCAACGTCACCGGTACGCTGCACATGGGGCACGGTTTCAACCAGGCGATCATGGACGCGCTCACCCGCT
>CAZHFS010000348.1:0-3491 GCA_964531885.1 uncultured Propionivibrio sp. | reverse complement strand
GGCGCCTGACGGGAATTGAACTGGTTGAAGACGGTCATCATCACCATGCCGATGACCAGCCACACAGCCAGATTCTTAAACATATTATTCAATGCCTTACCTCTTCCTCGTCGATCTCGCGGGAACCTACCAACTCCCCTTGCACCGGGAGCGTATCACGGCCAAACGCCTATTGTAGCAAGCGAATCCGGCAAACACAGAAGAATCCATCATGACCTAGGTCCGCAAGCCTTTTCCAAGCAAGTAAACCTCCGAACTCCGATCGCGCGAAGCTTCCGGCTTGCGCGTCGCAACTGTACGGAAGGTCTCCCGCATGAGTCGGACAAGATCTTCGTAACCATGGCCTTGAAAAACTTTGACCAGAAACGCCCCTTCCGGTTTCAACCACTGCTTTGAAAAATCAACACCTAATTCCGCCAGATGCATGACTCTCGCCTGATCTGAGATCGGAATACCCGATATATTGGGGGCCATGTCCGAAAGTACAAGCCCCACTCGTCCACCGCTCAGCAATTCTTCCAGTTGATGCAACACCACATCTTCACGAAAATCCCCTTGGATAAAGTCGACGCCATGAATGGGAGACATCTCAAGAAGGTCAAGGGCGATAATCCGCCCCCTCCCACCCAGTCGGTTAGCTACCACTTGCGACCACCCTCCCGGCGCCGCACCGAGATCGACGACCGTCTCACCCGGCCTGATCAATCGGTCACGATCGTCGATTTCCATGAGTTTATAGGCTGCCCGCGAGCGAAAGCCTTCAGCCTTGGAGCGCTGCACAAAAACATCGGTGACGTGTTCGTGCATCCAGGCCTTGCTTGTACGCGTTCGTTTCATCGACTAAAACCCGGTAAAATGCATGGTTTGAAAGGTTGAAGAATACATGCTCGAAATCTCGATTACCCAACGCCGCGATCTGCGCGCCCAGGCCCATGGCCTGAACCCTGTCGTCACCATCAGCCAGAATGGGCTCACCGAGGCTGTCCTGCGTGAAATCAGCCGCAGCCTGGATGCGCACGAACTGATCAAAATTCGCGTCTTCGGCGACGAACGCGAGTTGCGCGACAGTTACCTTAAAACCATCTGTGACACCCTGAATGCGGCGCCTGTACAGCATATCGGCAAGCTACTGGTGATCTGGCGACCTGCCCCCGCAGACAAAAACAGCGAAAAATCAAAACGGGGCAGCCGACCTGAACTTCGCCGTACCAAGCGGAGCTTTCAAGGCGAATAACCGCCCCAGATTGTCTTACAACAAGCCCGGCTACTTGCCGGGCTTAGCTTTTCGTGGCTTTGCCATCTCACGCCGCAAAACCACTCTTCACTTTATTCGTAGCGGACGTCGAGCACTTCGTACTCACGCAGCCCCCCAGGGGCCTGAACCTGAGCCACGTCACCGGCAAACTTGCCGATCACCGCACGGGCAAAAGGCGAGTTAACCGAGATTTTCCCCTCCTTGATGTCCGCCTCATCCTCGCCAACGATCTGATAGGTGAGCTGCGTCCCCGAATCCTGATCCTCGAGATCAACCGTTGCCCCAAACACACAACGCCCATCGGCATCGAGCAGTTTCGGATCAATGATTTGCGCATTCGACAGCTTGCCTTCAATTTCCTGAATGCGCCCCTCGATGAACGCCTGGCGCTCCTTCGCGGCATCGTATTCGGCGTTTTCAGAAAGATCGCCGTATGAGCGCGCCTCAGCAATAGCGGCAATGACGTTTGGACGGCCGACGGTCTTCAGCTGATGAAGCTCGTCACGCAAAAGTTCTGCGCCCTTCAGGGTCAATGGTATTTTGTTCATAGCGTTGTATGCCAAAAGCAAAACCGCCGGCCCGCAGCGCGCGGGTTCCCGGCGGTCTGTTTAGTAGAAAAATCAGCCTAATTGCGAATGCAATTCCTGAATCGGATAGACAACCAGCTCACCGCGGTTTTTGATCCCGACCGCAGCAGCTTCCGCACCCCATACCGTCGTGTATATGGTAACCCGAGCCGCTTGTCCAGAGGTACGGATCGAACGCGAATCATTGATCGCATTGCGTTGCTCGTCGACCGTATTGATGATCAAGGCAACCTCCTTGTTCTTGATCATATCCACGATGTTCGGGCGCCCTTCGACGATCTTGTTGACCGGCGTTACCGGCAAACCAGCCGCCGAGATCACCGCCGCTGTTCCGCGCGTGGCGAGGAGTGTAAAGCCGGCTTCGTGCAAGTCGCGGGCAATCGCAGCCACCTTGCTCTTGTCGGAATCCTTGACGCTAAGGAAGACGCGCCCCGACTCCGGCAGTTTGACACTGGCTGCCATCTGACTCTTCACGAAGGCTTCCTCGAAACTCCGGCCAACACCCATGACTTCGCCGGTCGATTTCATTTCCGGGCCAAGAATGGTATCAACACCAGGAAACTTGTTGAACGGGAAGACGGCTTCCTTGACGGAGAAATACGGCGGAATCACTTCCTTGGTCACCCCCTGGCTAGCCAGCGTGCGGCCAGCCATGCAGCGCGCAGCGATCTTGGCCAACTGCAGGCCGGTGGCCTTGGAGACGAAAGGCACGGTACGCGAGGCACGCGGATTCACTTCGAGGACGTAGACTTCGTCGTCCTTGATGGCGAACTGCACGTTCATCAGGCCACAGACGTTTAGCCCCTTGGCCATCAGCTTGGTCTGGCGGCGCAATTCGTCCTGCAACTCTTGCGACAGCGAGTACGGCGGCAGCGAGCACGCCGAATCACCCGAATGCACACCGGCCTGCTCGATGTGTTCCATCACCCCGCCGATGATCACCGTCTCACCGTCTGAGAGGGCGTCGACGTCAACCTCACAGGCGTCGTTGAGGAAACGGTCAAGCAGCACCGGCGAATCATTCGACACCTTGACGGCCTCGCGCATGTAGCGCTCGAGGTCGCGCGGCTCATGCACGATTTCCATCGCCCGGCCACCAAGCACATAGGATGGGCGGACAACCAGCGGATAGCCGATCTCGTCAGCTAGGCGCAAGGCGTCAGCCTCGGTACGCGCAGTGCGGTTGGGCGGCTGCTTGAGGCCAAGGTCGTTAAGCAGCTTCTGGAAGCGCTCACGGTCTTCGGCCGCGTCGATCATATCCGGCGAAGTGCCGATGATCGGCACACCGTTGGCCTCGAGGTCACGCGCCAGCTTGAGCGGCGTCTGGCCGCCGAACTGGACGATGACGCCCACCGGCTTTTCGATGGCCACGATCTCGAGCACGTCCTCGAGCGTCAACGGCTCGAAGTAGAGACGATCGGAAGTATCGTAGTCAGTCGACACGGTCTCCGGGTTGCAGTTGACCATGATCGTTTCGTAGCCATCCTCACGCATGGCGAGTGCCGCATGCACGCAACAGTAGTCAAACTCGATGCCCTGACCGATCCGGTTCGGCCCCCCGCCGAGCACCATGATTTTCTTTTTGTCGCTCGGACGCGACTCGCACTCTTCCTCATAGGTCGAGTACATGTAGGCGGTGCTCGTCGCAA
>CAZHFS010000347.1:0-3496 GCA_964531885.1 uncultured Propionivibrio sp. | reverse complement strand
AAGGGCCTGCTCCAGCGTCGGCAGGATGGCCGTGTCGCGCAGCTGGCGCACGTCGGTGCCGACGATGGCCGAACGTGGAGCGGAAATAATCTCGGTAAAACGGTCGTTGCAGTAGCTCAGCGTCCAGTCGGCAGAGAGGTGCATGATGCCGACCGGGGATTCGCGTAGCAGCAGGTCGTAGCGCGTTTGGCTGTCGTGCAGACGGGTTTCTGCATCCTTGCGGGCGCTGACATCGCGCACGGCGGCGATGACCCGAGCTTCGCCGCTGATCGTGGCTGCCCGCAGCGCGATTTCCGCCCAAAACAGGGAACCATCACGCCGCCGAGTCCTTCGCTCGAACAACTGCGGCCCGTTCGTCAGGCAGCGCTGTAAATTAGCGATTTCCTGTTGATGGCTGATATCGTCTACCAGTGCCTGCGCGCTTGTGGGCAGGGGCGCCTCGACCGGGTAATCGAACATGGTACGGAAGCGATCATTGACGTCCAGGAGGCGTCCGTCAGTGTCGTGAACAATGATGGCCTCGTTGCCGGCATTGAAAATCTCGCGGTAGTTGCGCTCGCTGGCCAGCACCGCACGCTTTGCCTGGCGCTCCCGAAAACCCATCAGGAGCAAAAGCATGATAACGATCGTCGCGGCCAAAAAGAGCGTGACCGTGACCCAGAACTCCAGCGGATGGGTCACCCGCAAGGGCTGCTCACGCCCGACGATCTCGGCGCCGGCCGGCAGCATTCCGTCGCGGATGCCGAAGCGTCGCAGGGCCTCGTTGGAGAACACCGGCAGGGGGTTGCCGTTGTGTGGAGGCATGCCTTCCGGTTTGTTACCCTCGAGAATCTGGGTCACGAGCGACGCCGCCAGTGTGCCGTCGCGCTGCCCGGACAGCAGAATGCCCCCGAGAATGCCCGGTGCCATCATTTCCTCTGCCCTGACGAGGACAGGCACCCGCGCCGCTTTCCCCCAGCGGGTCGCCGCCTGGAAGTGGTCGACAACAAGGCCTTCGCTGTCGCGATTGAAGGCGAGCGCAATGACGGCATCCGTGTCGCCAAGCCGGGCCAGTCGGGCCTCGATCGAGGCGATGCTGGTATCGGTCAGATAGGCAAAGGTCAATTGCGGATAGCGCTGTTGCAGACGCTGAACGTTGTCGGCCTGCGCCTTGCCTGTGCGGCTCTGGTCGTGAATGAAGTGGACCGTGCGCAGTCCGGGGCGGAGTCGCTGCAGCAGATCGACGTTCGCCAGAATGTCTGCGTCGTCGAAGACGCCGGTAATGGCCGGCAGGCCGCGCAATGCGTCCGCACGCGAACCGCTGACGCCGGAGAAGACGACTGGCAGTCCGTTGAATAGACCGCCGGGTTCGCGCAATTGCAGCACGAGGTCGAGCGCATCGTCATCCTGCGCGATGACGAGCCGCGGGCGCGGGCTGGCGTACTTCGCCGTCAGCAGGGCAGTAAACATGCGGCGGGTGTCGGCACTCGGGGCAACGTGCTTGGTGTCGAGGTATTCGACACGCAGCGTCAGGTCCGGACGGCGATTCGCGAGGGTGTCCCGCAGGCCGCGTAACTGGCCATCGGTCCAGGCGAAGCCCGGATGGTAGCTGGCAATCGCCAGCACATAATCGGCGCCATCGGCACACGCTACCGTGGCAAGCGCAAGGAGCGCGAGCAGGCTGAGCAGCTTGCGGCGCACGCTGTCCAGCGTCACGGTAGCGGTGCCCGGTGGGTTGTCGGTGGCACTTAAACCCGGAAGCGGGACACCATCGCTTCCATGCCCTGTGCCGTGATCGCCATCGATTCGGCCGCACGCGAGGTTTCGTGGGCAATGGCGCTCGCTTCCTCGGCCTGCGTGGCGATATCCTCGATCTTCTTCGCCACTTCGGTCGAGACAGCCGACTGTTCGCGCAAGGCACCGTCGACATCGCCGACCAGTTCAGCGACGCGCTGCGCCATCTCGCGCAGACGTGCAATCGCATCGCCGGCCTGGCGCGCGAAGGCGACGCTGCTGCCGACCAGTTCGACACCACGCCCGACGCCGGCCACTACGTCGCCGGTCGAGCGCTGGATGGCGCCGACCATCTGCGAGATCTCGCCGGTCGACAGCGCCGTCCGCTCGGAAAGTTTGCGCACTTCGTCAGCAACAACGGCGAAACCCCGCCCGGCCTCCCCGGCGCGGGCCGCCTCGATGGCGGCATTGAGCGCGAGCAGGTTAGTCTGGTCGGCGATGTCCTTGATCACCGAAACAATGTCGGAAATTTTTTCGCTGTCGGTCTTTAGTTGGGCTATCTGATCGGCCGCCATCCGCACTACGTTGGCAACTTCGTTGATCTGCTGGACCAGTTGCTCGATGGCAGTATGTCCGTTGCCTGCCTGGGCGTCGGATTCGTGAGCGACGCGCGCGGCCTCACCGGTATTGTCGGCAACGATGTTGATCGATACGGTCAGTTGCTCGACGTTGGCGGCAATCGCCGAGGCGGCGGAGCTCTGGATCGAGGCCGACTTGTCCATCTGCGACACGGCTTCATTGAGACTCTTCGATGAGCCGAGAATGTCGCGTGCGCTGGCTGCGGTTTCCTTCATCGCGCTACGCAGGGCCGTTTGCATTTCGTTCATGGCGTAAATCAGCTTGCCGACTTCATCCTCGCTGCCGGAGGGCAATTGGGCAGTGAGGTCACCCTTGGCGATCTGGCGCGCGCCATCGACCGTTGCAGCCAGCCGTGCCGACATGTGGGCGGCGATCAGGAAGGTGCAAACGAAGGCGAGAATGATTCCGGCGACGAGTGAAATCGTACCGCCACTGGTCGCCGCCGCAACGTCACCAGCCGCTGCGGTCGCTGACTTCTCGGCGCCTTCCCGGTTGATCTTCTGCAGTTGGTCGGTCTGGTCGCGCAGGTAATCGGCCGCCTTAACCCATGTCGTCATGCGCAGTTGCTGGGCTTCATCGCTCTTGCCAGCCTTCGACAATGCGACAGCCTCGAGAACAGAATTTTTGTATTCCGCCGCCCCCTTGACCGCCTGCTGCAATACCTTGCGCTCCTCATCGCTGCTTACCAGCGACTCGTACTTCTTCAGCGATTCGGAGAGCTTGCCATCGAGGTCGGCCAGCGATTTCTCGATCTTCTCACGTTCCGCATCCGTATTTGGCATCAGATATTCGAGACTGCGCACCCGGTAGCGCAGCCGCAACTGGCTGATCTCGCCGGCCGCCTGAACCGAGGGCAGCCAGTTCGTGGCGAGTTCGTCGGTATCGCGTCCGACGGCCTTGATCTGGACGACGCAGAAGATGATCGCGGCGACGAGGACACCACCGCTGATCAGGAAGTTAACGAGGAGCTTGCCCCTCAGGCTCAGGTTGTCGAACCAGTTCATGCAAGTTACCTTTCACGATTCTGTTCGTTTTGTGGTGAGGCAAATCACCAGTCCACCATAAACCTGCGGGGAGGGGTGTGACAAGTAATTGTCAGGATTACAAACCGATACACGAAACTTCTGCTTCGTTTAGCACTCTC
>CAZHFS010000346.1:0-3503 GCA_964531885.1 uncultured Propionivibrio sp. | reverse complement strand
GGTTTGAAGGCCGTCTCGCCGAAAGGCGGGGGCCAGGAGGCGGCGAATGGACACAGCGGGGTCGTACATTGGTTCGCGTGCCGCGATCCCGGTCGTTCGGCCAATGTCCGGTTCAATGGGAAGCGTCTGGAGGGAACATGTCGATGAAGTTTGGCTCTCTGTTGATTGCCCTGGTTTGGTTAAGTGCTCAGGCCCACGCCGCGCCGCTAATTGAAACGCGCTGGGGAGCGGTTGACCCGCAGTGCGAGAAAGCGCTGTGGGACGGCTGCCATCCGGGCACCGACCTGCAGGCCGCGGACTGCATTCAGACTTACCGTTTCAACGTGTTCTTCGACCGGGCAGGATTCACCACACCGGATCGCGCCTGCAAGGGGGGGGAGTTTGCTACGGATTGCCTGCCGCGTGTGCACTTGAAGGCTGCGCGCTGCCTGCGCAAATCGTCTGGCGGATTGTGGTTCCCCGGGACGGTCATCCCAGCCCTGTGGGTTGAAGGCAGTCCCCTCGAGAGTTGTCGTGAACAGATCGAGATCAGTTCGTGGCAGGCGATGCCGTCGGATATGCTCCCCCTGACGCTCAGCGAATCTCCCCAGGATAAAAAGAAGGTGGAAGCTTATTTCACCGCTTTTGAAAAGCGTGCGAAGGAGCTGATGATCTCCGAGCCGCAGGCGCAGGGGGCATGGAATGAGTTGCTGCCGAAACTGGATCGGGGCAAGCTCGTCGAACGCGCGGATCTGGCCTGGGCGGGCGTGCTGGCCTGTTATTTCTCGGCTCGCGGTCTCTTCGACGGGCCGCTGACCCAGGGGGAAGCGACAGAGAAAGCCATGCGCGGCGGCGCGAGTGCCACTGTGCCTTGATCCTGCCAGGCTTGCCGCAGAGAATCCACGGGCCTTGACCCCTGGCCTTCCCCCGTGCCGCCCTTACCCTGATTGATTTGGGTGGTGGGCTTCCACAGACTATCCTCCGCCCGAAAAGCGGACGCGACGTCCTTTCTTGCGCGGTTGCGGAATGTGGTCCAAGGGCAGGATGTGCGTCTGCTTGATGGTCTGCAAGGCAATGCTCGTCTTGATATGAGCGACATTCGGCAGGTGCAGGATGCGATTCATCATGAGGTCGGAAAATGAATCGAGATCCGGTGCGACAATACGCAGGATGTAGTCGGCATCGCCCGATACTGAATGGCATTCAAGGATTTCCGGCATTGCCAAGATGGCGTTCGCGAATGCCTCTGGCCCCGCACGGCTGTGGCTTTCGAGGAGCACATGCGCGAAAGCGGTGACGCCGAGCCCAACTGTCTTTTGATCGAGCATCGCCACGAACTGGGCGATGATGCCTTCTTCCTCCAGCCGCTGACGACGACGGCTGATCTGCGATACCGAGAGATGAATGGCTTCGCTCAGATCCGCATTCGTGGTGTCGCTGTTCCGCTGCAGGGCGTCGAGGAGGAGCAGGTCATAATGGTCAAGGAGGATTTCTTGCATGGCTGTCCGGTGTGTTGCGTGCTGTTTGCATGAAGAAGCGATAATTGTGCACGATAAGGCGCCATTTTGACCGCTGGATGCGTAATAATTGACGGGTTTGCTCCTTGCCGACATTTGACTGCCATATTGATCCTGTTTCCCGTTTTTTACGAATCCTTGAGGAAGCGTCCATGTTTAGCCACCTACCTGCCTACGCCGGCGATCCGATTCTTGGTTTGATCGGTGCTTTTCTTTCTGATCCGCGCAGCCGGAAAGCCAATCTGGGGGTTGGCATCTACTACGACAACAGCGGGAATATCCCGGTGCTGACCAGCGTGCAGAAGGCAGAAGCCCTGCTGGCAAAACAGGTTCTGCCGAAGCCCTACCTGCCCATGGAAGGCATGGAGAGCTACCGCAATGCCGTACAGGAACTGATTTTTGGCACGGATCATCCCTTGCGCCAGGCTGGCCGGATTGCCACGATCCAGACGGTTGGCGGCTCTGGCGCACTCAAGGTCGGCGCGGACTTTCTCAAGCGCTTTTTCCCCAATGCCCAGGTCTGGGTCAGCAATCCGACCTGGGACAATCACCGCTCGCTGTTTGACGGCGCCGGCTTCGTGGTCAATGACTACCCGTATTACGATGCGGCGACCGGTGGCGTCGATTTTGCCGGCATGATCTCCACCTTGAACGGCTTGCCCAAGCACAGCATCGTCCTGCTTCACCCTTGTTGCCACAATCCGACCGGGGTCGACTTGAGCCGCGAACAATGGGCGCAGGTGATCGAGGTCGTCAAGGCGCGGGAGCTGATTCCCTTCCTGGATCTTGCTTACCAAGGGTTTGGTGATGGTTTCGACGAAGACGTCTTCGCGGTGCGCGCGTTTGCTGACGCCGATGTCAGCTTCGTTCTTGCCAATTCTTTTGCCAAAAACTTCTCGATCTACGCTGAACGTTGTGGCGGGCTGTCGTTCGTCTGCCCCGATGCCAAGCAAGCCGATCTTGTTCTCGGGCAGCTCAAATTCACGGTGCGTCGCAACTATTCCAGCCCGCCGTTCCATGGCGCAATGGTCATTTCGACGGTGCTGAACGATCCCGTGCTGAAGGCGGAATGGGAAGGCGAAGTGGCGGCGATGCGCAGCCGGATCAAGGCGATGCGCCAGCGGTTGTTTGATGCGCTGACAGCCACCGCACCGGGCCGCGATTTCCGCTACCTCATCGAGCAGCGCGGCATGTTCAGCTATTCGGGCCTGACTCCCGAACAGGTCGACCGACTGCGCGAGGAGTTCGGCGTCTACCTCGTTCGTTCCGGCCGGATGTGCATCGCCGGCCTGAACGAAAGCAATATCGACTTCGTGGCGGAGGCATTTGCCTCGGTGCTGGTTTGATTCACTGCGCGAGACGTCTGTTGCCATGATCAAGAACCTGTCGGAACTCGTCGAGGCCGCGCGCCGCCGCGGCCCGGCGACCCTTGCCGTTGCGGCGGCCGAGGATGCTGAAGTCATCGAAGCCGTGCGCGAGGTTGCCGCCTTGGGTTTGGCCAACGCCATTCTGGTCGGGAACGAAGCGTCGATCCTGGCGCTGGCCGGCGAGGCCGGGCTGCCCAGGGGGGCGCGCATCATTCCTGAGGCGGATCCCAAGCTGGCCTCGCTGGCAGCCGCTCGCCTGGTCAGGGAGGGCGAGGCCAGCGTCCTGATGAAAGGGGCGGTCAACACCAGCGACTTTCTGCGTGCTGCCCTCGATGCGGAAAACGGTTTGCGTTCGGGCCGGATGCTCAGTCACCTGGCGGCAGTCGAAATCCCGGGCGAACCCAAGCTCGTCTTCTACAGCGATGGCGGGATGAACGTCGCGCCATCGCTCGCCGAAAAGAAGCAGATTCTCGGTAATGCCCTTGCTGCGCTGCATTTGATCGGGATTCAGGAACCCAAGGTAGCCATTCTGGCGGCCAACGAACAAGTCAGCCCCAAAGTCGTGGCCACGACCGATGCCAAAGCGCTGATGGACGCCTGGGAGAATGGCGAATATCCCGGGGCTGTTATCGAGGGGCCC
>CAZHFS010000345.1:0-3512 GCA_964531885.1 uncultured Propionivibrio sp. | reverse complement strand
CCTGATCATCCACTACACGGCCAAGACCCTCTACGGCATGCTCAACTGGGGCCTCAATGCGCAACAGGCGGTCAGCCTGCCGAATTTCGGATCGCTCAACGGCCCCACCCTGCTCGAAGAAAGCCGTTTTCCTGCGAGCACGCATGCCGCGCTCAAGCGGCGCGGGCACGAAGTGCGCGAGGTCAGCCTGCCGAGCGGCTTGCACTTCATCGAGCGTACCCGCGACGGCTGGTTCGGCGGTGCCGATCCGCGGCGGGAAGGTGATGTAAAGGGCAATTGATGAACGAGGTATGCGCGCCGTGGGCGCGAATGGACGGCCAGCCGGATGGCGGGTGCGTGGGGCCATACGCCGCATGCCCAGCCATCGGCGGCACCGGCGATTGATTCATTTCCAGGGAGAAAAACGATGAAGAAGATGAGTGGCTTGCTCCGGCGCTTGAGCACGGGCATGCTGGTTGTGTGCGCTCTCGCCGCCGGCTTGGCCGGTGCCGCGCCGCTTGAACCGGTCTACGGGGTGGCTCGCCAGGAACAGCCGAAATATCTCGAAACGCTCAAGGAACTCGTGTCGATCGAGTCCGGCAGCCGCGACCGCGAGGGGCTGGACGCGATCGCCCAGGTGATCGGCGCTCAACTCAAGGCGCTCGGCGGCAAGGTCGAGTACATCGAACCGCCGGAAGAAGTGAATCGCGGCGTGCCAGCCGCTGAACGCATCGGGCGCATGGTGCATGCGCGCTTTGAAGGTACCGGCAGCAAGAAGATTCTGCTCATCGGCCACATGGATACCGTTTATCCGCGTGGCATGCTCGCCAAGTCGCCTTTCCGCATCGACGGCGGCCGGGCTTACGGGCTCGGCATCAACGACGACAAGCAGGGCGTCGCGCTGATCATTCATGCGCTGTCCGTGCTCCGGCAGATCGATTTCAAGGCCTACGGCCTGGTGACCGTGCTCATCAACGCCGACGAGGAAATCGGTTCGCGTGGTTCGCGCCACCTGATCACCCAACTGGGGGCGGAGCACGACGCCACGTTTTCGCTGGAGCCCTCGCTTGCCAGCTCGGACAAGCTCTCTCTGGCCACCGCCGGGATCGGCTCGGTGACCCTCAATGTGACCGGCAAGGCCTCGCACGCCGGCGGTTCGCCCGAGAAGGGGCACAACGCGCTGTACGAGATGGCGCATCAGATCCTGCAGATGCGCGACCTTTCCGACCCGAGCACCGGGCTCAAAATGAACTGGACGGTGGCCAAGTCGGGCGAGGTACGCAACGTGATTCCGGCCGACGCGACGGCGTATGCCGATGTGCGCGTCCTGCGGGTGAGCGACTACGATACGCTCGAGCCCAAGGTCCGGGAACGGGTCAAGCACCAGCTGATTCCGGAGGCCAAGGTCGAGGTCAAGTTCACCCGCGGCCGGCCGCCGCTGGAAGCGACGCCCGCTTCGGCCGCGCTGGCCAAGCATGCGCAAGGCGTCTACGCCGAACTCGGCAAGGACCTGGTGGTGGTCGACCAGGCCAGCGGCGGCGGTACAGATGCGGCCTATGCTGCGCTTCGGACCAAGGCGCCGGTGATCGAATCCTTCGGCGTGCAGGGGACTGGCTCGCATACAGCGGACCAAGAGCACATCGTGATCGACTCGATCGTGCCGCGCCTGTATTTGCTGACGCGCATGATCATGGACGTAGCGCAGGGTAAGGACCGCTAAGGCACTCCTAGCCGTGCTGGTTCATCGAGCCAACGAGGCTGGCAAAGAAGGCCGCCGGGTGGTTTTGCAGGCTGTCGGCAATGCAGGCGGTGGGAAGGCGGACGACCTCCAGCGCGGGCTCGTGGCGCTCAAACCAGGCCAGGACCGCGAAGAAGGCGGCCTGGTCCAGCCCCCAGCCCCAATGGTCGTCGGCCAGCTGATGATTGATGTAGCGGGCCAGGGCGCTTGTGAACGCCAGCGTCTGCGGCGTGGCGGCGTAGTAGCTGAGGGAGAGCCAGATGTACTCGTAGACGCAGCGCCCGAGCGACTCCATCGGGACGATGCCCAGGCCTCGGGGCGCAGTGGCCTGGCGGGTTTCGGCAAACAGGGTGTCGATCGGTCGTTGCGCCTGCATGTCGGCGTCGATCACCCACAGGGGGCAGGCGTAGTGCGCCAGTAACTCCGGGAGAACCCGGAAGCGGGCACAGGCAAAGAAGGTACGCATCTCGATGATGCGCCGGGTATCGGTCGTCTCGTTCGGGCGCTCGGCGCACTGTTCGCTGGTGGCGGCCACGGGCCGGCCGGCTTGCTGCAGCTGGCGTATCCAGTCCAGCGTTGCCGGCGCGGGGTTCACAAGATGCACATGCAGGAGCCAGGCGCCGTCGGGATAGGTTCTGGCCAGCGAATCGAGCAGGCCGGGCACGTAGCGGTGGGCGTAACGGTCGTCGACGCCAACGACGAAAATGCGCCTTGCCGGGGCATCCGGGGGCGTTTCCGCAGCACGCCACGGCAGCCAGGAAAAGTGCGCCGGAGGCGTATCCCAGCGGGGGTCTGAACGGTAATTCCCGATCGTTTGATCGGAGATCCGGATCAGGCTGGCCGGCCAGGCAAAGCCGGTTTCCAGTTGCCGGTACAGGGCATCGGCCGCCTCGTAATCGGGCAAGGCGATCAAGGCATTGGCCAGCAGCTCAAGGATGAACGGGTTGTCAGGCTGCTGGGCGTGGAGGATGGACAGGATGTGCCGGGCGTCGTCTGCCTTGCTCGCGCGCAGGGCGGCTTGCGCCAGGGTGATCCAGGCGGCGAGATCGTCCTCCGGCACCTGCTCGTCGGGGTAGTCGCGCAAGATGTCGTTGAAACCTGAATCCAGATACGCGCTGCGCAGCAGGCCATAGGCCTTCATCGAATGCGGAATGGCGGCCCACAGCTCGGCGAGCAGACGTTGTCGGGGCAGGCCGGCCGTTTGGCGAAAGGTTCGATCGACCAGGTCTTCAAGCGCGAGGGTCAGCGCTGCGTGTTGGTCGCCGTCTGGGTATTGGGCGGCGAGCCTTGCCATGGCGCGGACTTCGTCGGCGATCTCCGGGGCCGGGTTTTTTTCCGGAAGCGTTGTCACGAGCCCCAGCGCGGCAGGATTGCGCGACATCTCATCGACCAGCAAGGCGTACAGCAAAGCATCGACCTGCGGGCTCTGCGTGGACTGCATGGCAGACGCCAGGGCATTCAATCGGTCATCGGGGGCGCTTGCCGGAGGGGGAGTGGGGGTCACGAAAACGCTCGTCTGGCCATGGGTTGTGCAACGTGCCACGGGCTGTGCGAGACACGAAAGACGTGATTCTATGCTCCCCGTTGGCATTCTGGGTGAATCACGCCTTGAATTGGCTTGAGTGAGAACTGCCTGACGTCCTATGCTGCGAAAAATGGCTGCGCAGGCGGTCGCTTGCGGCGAACGAAAAACAAGCTAGAAAGGTATGTATGGAACTCGTGCTGATCGGTGCCGCGGCCTTGCTCGCGTCGACCCTGACCCTGTTCTCCGGCTTTGGTCTGGGCACGATGATGA
>CAZHFS010000344.1:0-3524 GCA_964531885.1 uncultured Propionivibrio sp. | reverse complement strand
GTAGCCATGTCGAAGGGCAAGTGTTTTCTTGCCGAAGGCGAGGTCAACCGAGCCCTCGACACCGACGCCGATTTCGACCCGGGCACCGGCGACAAGGCCGAGCCGGTGTTCCAGCGCTTCGCGTTCCGGCATCAGCTTGGCCCATGCCTGCAGGGCATGCTGCCAGGACTCCTTGGCACGGGGCAACATGCCGCGCGGATCGCCCTGTGCGGTCAGGTGCTTGACGATCTTGTCGAGCTTGTCTTCCTCGGCCCGCAGCGCATCCATGCGATGCTGCAATGCTTGGCACTCGGCTTCGAGTACGGGGTTAACCCCCAACAGCAGACGGGTGACCCCACCCTTACCTGAACCAAGGAGCGGTGTGCGAATGAGCATCATGGCTCGCGCCGCACCACCCGCCAGCCGACCACGCTGGGTGGCCTTGGTGCCGACGAGAATCTGGTTATTGGCCTGCATCTCGCACTGCAGCGCGGAATCCTCAATGACGATGTTGCTCCCGGCTTCAAGATGCACGCTTTCAGCAAAACGCGCACTGATTGCCCCTGCCGCGACGACGCGCGCCTTGGCGATGATTCCGCCGGCAACACGGACGTCGCCGCCAGCCTCGACGTCGGCCCCATCGATCAGTCCGCCGACGATCACATCGCCGGTAGCGCGAATTTTCATGTCGGGCATGACCTCGCCCTCAACCTGCACCGTACCATCGAAAGTGATGTTGCCCGATGCGAGGTTGACGTTACGCAGGCGCAGAATGTGCTCGACCGCCACACCATTCGGCAAACACACCGGCTGCCCGCTGAACACCGCCCGCAACAGGTTGGCATCGTCTGGGGCCACGCAGGCGCCAACCAGGTGGTCGGCAAACGGCTCGTTGCGACCTGGCGTGGCTTCGACAACCTCACCACGTACCGTTCTCCCGGGCGTACCGAAAGTCGCCGGAATCCGGCGCATCAACGGCTGGTCGGCGTCCACCGTCGGGATCGCACCCTGCTCACGAAAATCGATGAGCCCTTTGTCATTAACTTGCGGCTGCCGGTCACGCACATCGGCAACCAGTAGCTCGAACCGCGAGGGCTCCCCATCAATCGCCGGATCCCCCCGGGCAACCACATAGCTGCCACGCTGGCGCGTGGTGCACGCACGTCGGATGGCCTCGTCATCGAAACCATGCTTGACGCCGGATTGCTCGAGCACGAGGTAGATCGCTTCCGGTGTGAGTGGCTCCCCTCCGCAGGGCGGCACCACGTCGACCCAGGCTTGCATGCTGTCCGCCGCAACTTCAAGGGTAAAACGCGCAGGACGGGCCGCTGACAGGCGTACTTCGCTCGACTCGCACCCGTCGGCGCACTGCGCAATCAGGCGACCAAGAACATCGTCATCCAACACCCAAAGCCCGAGACCGGCAGCGTCAAGCGCTTCCTGCAGTGCCCCCGGAGCAGGTGGCAAACGCCCGGCAATGGCTTGCACAGACGCCCACAGTTCGGTGTCGCGCAGAAAGAAAGTCACCCCTGGAATCGCCCCCATCCTGCTCTCCGTTGGCCGACGGTATCGGCCTGCATAGTTGTCAGTACGATGACAATACCACCTGGGCGCAGGACGGCCAAATCAGTAGGCGAAACAGGGGCTCAGCGAGCTGCCTCCTCTTCGATCCGACCGGCCTGCATGCGCAGGCGACGCTTGCAGCGGGCGGCGATTTCCTCGTCATGCGTGACCAGGATCAGCGTCGTACCGCGCTCGGCGTTGATCGCAAACATCAGATCGATGATCTGGTGCCCGGTCGCGGCATCCAGGTTACCGGTCGGCTCATCGGCGAGAACGAGTTGTGGCGCAGGGGCGAATGCCCGCGCCAGCGCCACGCGCTGCTGCTCGCCGCCCGAGAGATGCTTGGGATAATGACGTAGACGGTGACCAAGCCCGACCCGCTCGAGCCACACCTTGGCCTCGGCCCGCGCACCGGCAATCCCGGCGAGTTCGAGCGGCACCATCACGTTCTCCAGGGCATTGAGCGACGGCAAAAGCTGAAAGGACTGGAACACGAATCCGAGCGTACGGGCGCGCAGGCGGGCACGGTCGTCTTCGTCAAGCTGGCCGAGTTCCTCTCCGGCCAACTGGACGCTGCCTTCGCTCGGCAAATCCAGGCCGGCGAGCAGGCCAAGCAGCGTTGATTTTCCCGAACCGGAGGCCCCGACAATCGCCACCGTTTCGCCAGCCGCGACAACAAAACCGTTGTCGTGCAGAATGGTCAGGGGATCGCCGCCATTATCCACACGCTTGTACAATCCTTCGACCTTGACCACCACCGTGGCTTCCGACTGCATGCTTCGCCTTTCATCTCTTGTCCTGTCACGTGCGCTCGCCCACGTGATCCTCGTTGCGGCCGCCGCACTCGCCTTTCCGCAGGCAGCCCTCGCCGCACGCACACTCCTGGTCTTTGGCGACTCGCTGTCTGCCGGTTACGGTATTCGGCAGGATGCGGCTTGGCCTTCCCTGCTCGGACAACGACTTGCTGCGCGAGGTTTCGATTATAACGTCGTCAATGCCAGCATCTCGGGCGAAACAACGAGCGGCGGTCGCAGCCGACTTGATGCCGCCCTGGCACGCCACAAGCCGACCCTGCTGATCATCGCCCTGGGCAGCAACGACGGATTGCGCGGCCTGCCGGTAAAAACCATGCGCGACAACCTGGACGCAATGATCGCCAGCGCGCACAAACAAAAGGTTCGCATCCTCCTCTTACCTCAACGGCTGCCGCCAAACTTCGGCCCCTATGCCGACGAGTTCGCCGCGGTCTTCCCAGCCATCGCCAAGGCGCACAAGATCACCCTCGGTGACTACCTGCTGACCGAGATCGCCACCGACCTGCGCTATTTCCAGGCGGACCAACTGCACCCCACGGCCGAAGCCCAACCCATCCTGCTCGACACCGTCTGGCGCCGCCTCGAACCGCTGTTAAAATAGCGGCCCATGAAACCCGGCCTTACCCAACTCGTGCGCTATGCGGATCTCGCAGCGTTCGACGAGATCATCGACGTCCGCACACCGGCCGAATTCGCCGAAGACCACCCGCCCGGCGCAATCAACTGCCCAGTGCTCGACAACGCCCAACGGATCGAAGTCGGCACGCTATACAAACAGGTTTCGCCTTTTGCGGCAAAGAAAATCGGCGCCGCCTATGTCGCCGAAAATGTGGCTCGACACCTGCGTGAGCGCTTCCTCGACCACCCCAAGCATTGGCGACCGCTCGTCCTGTGCTGGCGAGGGGGGGAGCGCAGCGGGGCGATGACGCACATCCTGCGCCGCGTCGGTTGGGATGCCCAGCAACTCGTTGGTGGCTACAAGGCCTACCGGCGCCTGGTCATCGAGGCGCTGGAGCAACTGCCCCGCCAGTTCACATTCCAGATCGTGTGCGGCGCCACCGGCAGCGGCAAAAGCCGTCTCCTGCAGGCACTTGCGGCCCGCGGCGCACAAGTTCTCGACCTTGAAGCGCTGGCTTGCCACAAAGGTTCCGTACTCGGCGTCCTGCC
>CAZHFS010000343.1:0-3545 GCA_964531885.1 uncultured Propionivibrio sp. | reverse complement strand
CGCTGGGCGGTGCTGTTTTGGGCGGTGACCAGTGTTGCTGCGCCATCGAGCTTGCCCCCACGGCCCAACAAGGCGCTCAATGAAAGCGTGATCTTCATCCCTAACCCGGCGCTGGGGACGGATCTCGAAGCAACCCTGTTTAAACCGGACGGCGCCGGACCGTTTCCGCTCCTGGTGCTCAATCACGGCAAATCGTCCGGCGATGCCCGTCAACAGGAGCGCACACGCTACCCGGCGGCGGCACGGGAATTCGTGCGCCGCGGTTACGTTGTGCTGGTGCCGATGCGCGGCGGTTTTTCCCGGTCGACCGGGCCGTACGTCGGAAAGGGCTGCAACATCGGGGCCAATGGCGTGGCCCAGGCCCGCGATGTGCGGGCGGCGCTCGATTACGCGGTGACGCTGCCGTTTGTCGATCGTGACCGCATCCTTGTGGCGGGGCAGTCGCACGGCGGATTGGCGACCTTGGCCTTCGGCATGCAACCGTATCCCGGGGTGCGAGGACTCATCAATTTCGCCGGGGGCCTGCGCATGCAGCAGTGCGAGAATTGGGAAGACAGACTGGTTCAGGCGTTTGCGGCCTATGGTCGGCAGAACCGCTACCCGAGCCTGTGGTTTTACGGTGAGAACGACAGTTTCTGGTCTGTAGCCACGATCGACCGCATGGTCGAGGCGTATCGTTCCGGTGGCGGGTTGCTGACCCGGGTTGCGGTCGGGCGCTTCAAGAACGATGCGCATGGACTGATCCGCGACCGTGATGGCGTGGCGATCTGGTGGCCGCATGTCGAGCGTTTTCTTGCCGAACTGGACATGCCGACGGCGATGGTGCCGCGATCGGACATCGTTGCCGACCCGGTGCAACAACAGGTGATCGATGCCGGCCGTGCCCTGCCAACCGCAGCCAAGCGCTGTCGCCAACTCTACGAAACCTTTATCGATGCCGACTATCCGCGTGCCTTCGTCTGGGCCGACGATGGGCGATGCGCCTTGTCGGCCGGTGGGGTGAATACGCTGGATCGGGCCTTGCGGGCGTGCCAGGGGAGCAAGCCTTTGCCCTGTCGGCCGTACGTGATCGATGACGAGGTCCAGGCTTCGAAACCTGCCGGACCGTAGTCCTGGCTAGAGACGGACTGCAATGAGCGGGACAGTGGTTTCCTCGATGCTTGCTCCGCCGTGCTGTCCGATCAGTCGATAGGGGCGTTCGCCGGGTAACCAATCCTTGATCGTCCAGTCCTCGCGCATGACCAGGGTAAAGTCGCCGATGCGGGCGTGGAGCGAGGGGTGATAAGGTGGTGGGCCAAAGGTGCCGGCGGCAATCAGTGCGTGGCTGGCGTGAAGCTCGATGGCATGCGCCAGGTTTTCCCTGATGTAGCTGGCGAATTCGTGCTGGCGACCGGGCTGGACATGTGCGTAGGCCACGCGTTGTTCTCCGGAGAGCGGGCCGTCGAGCAGGCCGGCGAGTTCGGGGTGGTCGCTGATTGCGATCTGGCGCTCTGCCGGGCAGTCGATGAAACCGTGGTCGGCGGTGACGATGAGCCACACATCGAGGCCACACAGCGCCTCGACGAGGCCGGTAAAGGCCACGTCGAACTGGCCAAGGGCATGCGCGACCTGCGGGCTGCGCCAGCCGTGTCGATGCGCCAGACTATCGATTTCCGGGTAGTAGGCATACACGTAGTGCGGCGTTTGTGCTGCCCGCAAACAATCCGCGGTTTGTCGGCATAAATCGGCGATGCCGTCGTGGGCCAAGGGCTCGGCGCCGCGCGTATGCCAGCGATTGAAGGGGCTGCCGGCGATGCTGCGGGGCGAGAGGACGACACTGCGACGGTCGAGTTGCTCAAACAGTGTCGGATACGGAAACAGCTCTGGGAGCAGTGTGTCGAGTTCCTCAGGCGTGGGTGATCGACCGCTTTCGCGCGCGGTGAGCGGCAGGATGGCCAGGGTGCGCGGCGGTGTGCCATGCCGGACATGCCAGCCGGTCAGACCGTGGGCTGCCGGCGCCAGTCCGGTGAGGCAGGTGCCGACGGCAGCGGCCGTGGTCGAGGGAAAAACCGAGTGCAGGGTGCCCTGGACGTGCCGACGCAAGGAGGCGTCGGGTGGCATGGTGTCGAGCATGGCCTGACCGAAGCCGTCGACCAGCAACAGGACGATGTGCCTTGCTTCACGCAGGCGTTCTGCCGGCCACCTGGCCAGTTCTGCGTAGCGGCGCGGGCCGCCTGCGGCGCGGCTGATGCTCTGCATCAGATTAAGCAGACCGTCACTTTGCGTGGCTGTCGGGAGGGGCATGCTGTGGTTTTCCCGTGGGAAGATGCGCCGATTCTAGCCGGGGTTGTTGCCCGACGATTGAAAAAAGATGTGGGCGCGCTACACTCGGGGCTTGCGCCCCCCTTTATTACTTGGCGAATGACCATGTACAGCGCGCTGCTCACTGAAATCGACGAGACGATCGGTCTGGTTACCCTGAATCGCCCCGAGCGGCAGAACATGCTCGATGCGACCCTGATCGACGAACTGACCGAGGCGTTGCTCGACTTGCAGGCGGCACCTTCGGTGCGAGTGGTCATTCTTTCCGCTGAAGGTGCGGCGTTTTGTGCCGGTCTCGATCCAAGCTGGCTGCGCCGGGCGCAGACCCAACGCGAAAGCGAAGCTTTGCGCGACGAACGCCAACTTGTCCGCCTGCTCAGTACGCTGGCAGATTTGCCTAAGCCGACCATTGCTCGGGTACACGCGCCGGTGCAGGGGGTGGGTTTGGCGCTTGTTGCCGCGTGCGACTTGGCTATTGCTGCCTATGATGCCCATTTTGCCATTTCCGATCTGCGTCAGGGGCGTCTGCCGGCGGCAGCCCTGCCTTTCCTGATCTCGGCCCTGGGAGAACGGCAAGCTCGGCGTTATGTGCTGACCGGCGAACGCTTTTCGGCCGCCGAGGCGTATCGGCTCGGTTTGTTGCACGAAGTCGTGCCAGGCTGGGACGAGCTGGACGCGGCGATTGGCGAATGGATAGACGCGCTGTTGCGCGGGGGGCCGCAGGCGCAAGCCGAAGCCAAGGCCTTGTTGCGCGTGAGTGCCGGCCAGCCGCTCGATGAGGCAACTTTCGAAGAGGCTGCCCGCCGCGGCAGCCGGGTGTGCATGAGTCTTGAAGGACGTGAAGGGTTATCTTCTCTGATCGAACGTCGTTCGCCGAACTGGCTTACGCTGGCGCGGTCTGAAGAGGCATGAACACCCAAACCGATTCCGACTTTACCGTATCCATTCCATCGCCTTGTACCGGCGTGTGCCGGCTTGATGTCGCGCGCCGCTTTTGTGTCGGTTGCGGGCGGACGACTCAGGAAATCGCGGCTTGGCCAACCGCGTCGGCGCAAGCGCGTCTGACCATTCTGCAGGCTGTGCGTGTGCGTCAGGGGGAGTGATGCCAGACGACGTTGTGAGTGAAGATCCGGATGTCCTCTATCCGTGCGTCGGAATATGCACCCCTGACCCGGAGACCGGGCGATGCCTTGGTTGCGGTGCCCCGCTGATCGATTTCGACGAAGAGCTTGTACCGTCGGGGA
>CAZHFS010000342.1:0-3546 GCA_964531885.1 uncultured Propionivibrio sp. | reverse complement strand
TGCTGTCATCGATCCAGGCCGCATCGAGGCCGTTCAGCAGGCACGCGCGCAGGTCATCGAGCGTGTAGCCGAAGTCGCGCGCCATCATCGTCCAGGCCTGGGTTGGCGTCACGTGGTGCAGGGTCGGGTCGTCGGTATTGGGATGCACGCGCAGGCCGAGCGACCGCATCGCCCGGATCGGGTGATCGAGCGCCCAGCGTTCGGGCGGCAAGGTGCGCAGGTAATACGAGTTGGTCGGTACCACGGTAAACACGATGCCGCGCTCGGCACACTCGCGCGCATAGTCCGGCGCATCGACGATGGTATAGCCGTGGTCGACGCGGTCGACCTGCAAGGTTTCGATCGCCGTGCGCACGTTGTGCCAGGGCATGCCGAACTCGCCGGCATGCGCCGTGCGCCGCAGGCCGGCGCGCCCAGCAGCAGCATAGGCGGCGGCAAAGAGTTCTGGCGGCCGGTCGTTCTCGCGGTAGTCGATGCCGATGCCCAGCACTTCGTCGCAACGCGCCGCGGCCACCCAGCCGACCATCTCCAGCGCCGCTTCGGGAGAAGCCTCGCGATCGATGCTCGGGATCAGCCGCCCGACGATGCCATGGTCGCGTTCGGCGTCATGGATCGCGCGCACGATGCCTGGCAGCGCACGCGCGTAAGGGATGCCCGACATCACGGCGGTGCCGGTCGGATTCCAGAAGAACTCGCTGTAGCGCACGTGGTGCGCCGCGGCATCCTCGAGGTATTCGTAGGTCAGGCGATAGAGGTCGTCCGGCGAGCGGATGAGGCATTCATCGAGCGCCCGCAGGACGCGCAACACGCCCACCGGCTTCTCGCCGCGGGTGTAGAAGGCGGCGATCTCCTCGTCGCTGATCGGAGCCTGGGCCTTGCGTACGAAATCGGTAAACGTGGCGCGGCGCACGGTGCCAAACAGGTGGCAATGCAGTTCGACCTTGGGCAGATCATGCAAAAAAGCAATCAGCCCCGCCTCGACAGACACCGTGGACTCAGCAGACATCACGTTTTCTCGGATTCGAAAACCCTCATTGTCGCGCAGCCCTGGCCATGACGCCACTCACAGCCCGAGATAGAGCGCCAGCGGCACGAAACCAAGCGAGGCAATGTTGCCGCCAACGACAATGGCCGACACAAGGCCGGGATCCTGCTGGTAGCGTTCGGCCAGGATGTAGTTCATCACTGCCGGCGGCAGCGCCGCGTAAAGAAGGAGCAGGCCGCGCTGTTCGGGGGGGAGTCCCAGCACGCCGAGCAGCGGCCAGATCACGAGCAGGCTGGAGAGCGGGCAGAGCAGCGCGCCGACGATGCCGATGCTCCAGCGCTCGACACGAAAGCTGGCAAACCCGACGCCGAGGGTAAACAGGCCGAGCGGAATCGCCGCATCGCCGAGCATCTTGAGACTCAGGCCCAGCCAGGGAGGCAAAGACACCTGCATCACGCTCATCAGCACCCCGAGCAGCATGGCCCACAGCATCGGCCCTTTCAGAATGCCGCGCAGGCTGGCCTGCGGGGCCGTGATGCGAATGCCGAGGGTAAAGTGCAGCAGGCTGGAGACCATGAACAGGGCCACCGCCGGCGGCAGGAGCGCCGGCCCGAAGGCAAAGAGGGTGAGCGGCAGCCCCATGTTGGCGGTGTTGGTGAACATCATCGACGGCACGAAGGCATGCGCGTTGTAGCCCAAAAGGCGGGCCGTGCCCCAGCCGATGACCCCCGAGCCAAGATGCATCGCGAAACCGGCGGCGAGCAAGGGCAGGTAATCGACGATCACGAAATCCTTGGCCGCCATCGCCGAAAAGATCAGCGCGGGGAACAGCACGTCGGTACTCAGGCGGTTGACCGCCGCCATATTGGGCCGCAGCAGGCGCCCATACACGTAGCCGACCGCGGCGATGACGAGGACCGGCGTAATGATGCCGACGATGCGCAGGAACAATTCCATTCGGGTACTCAGTGGTTAAGGCTCTCGCCTCCGGCCGCGTCGCCGATGTCGAGCGCGGGGTTGGCGATTTTAGCAAGTTCCAGATACATGTTCTTCACGCTGTAGAGCACCATGATCGCCCCGGTGATCGGCATGCAGGCATAGAGCCATTTTTTTGACATCGCAAACGCCGTGGTCTGCTCCGTGGTATGCAAGGTGAGTTGCAGGGCATACCAGAAGAAGATGGCGATGAAGACGAGCGAAGCGAGTTCGACAAGGAAGCGGTAGGCCAAGCGCGATCGCACGCCCGGGAGGAATTTCGAGATCCAGTCGCCGACGCTGAAATGCCCATGCACCACCCATACCGCTGCGGCGCCGTAAAACACCAGGGCCCCGTAGAGGAGTTCGAGGATTTCGTCGAACCAGTGCATGGACATGAAGGGGATGAAACGCACGACGATGTTCAGCGTCAGGATCACGGTGATCGCCGCAAAGAGGACGATGCAGATCCATTCGAGGACGAAGGTCAGCCCGCGGTCGAAACGGGCCATGGCGGCAAGGACAGTCTGTTTCATGGGGTATTCCTCGATGGCGGGGCCTCAGGACGCAGGGCCCATCAGATAGTTCGGCAGCCAGAGGGCAATCTCGGGCACGAAGGCGCACAGGATGGTCACCGCCAAAATGGCGATGAGATACGGCATGCATTCGGTCGCCAGAGTCCATAAGCCGACCTTGGCAAAACTCTCGACCGCAAAGAGGCACATGCCGACCGGCGGCGTCAGGTTGCCGATCATGATCAAGAGGGTCATCACCACGCCGAAATTGACCATGTCGATCCCGAACAACGGACAGATTTTCATGAAGATGGGCAGGGTGATGAGGAAAATCGCGTTGCCGTCGAGGAAGCAGCCGAGTACCAGGATGATGCCGATCACGATCCACATGAACGCCGCCGCCGAGGCGCCAAAGGCCGACAGCTGCATGATGAGTGCATCGGGGATGCGCTCGAAGATCGTGAACCAGCCGAAGAAATTGGCCGTCGCGATGATGAACATCAGGCCGCAAGTCTGCTTGAGCGATGTGAATAGAATGGCTGGCAGATCGCGCCAGCAGAGGTCCTTGTACAAAAAGCCCAGCCCTAGGGCATACAGCGAGGCGACGACCGAGGCTTCGGTCGGGGTAAAGAAGCCGGTGGTGATGCCGCCGATGATGATCACCGGCGCCATCAAGGGCAGGAAGGCCGCGCGCGTACTATCGACGATCTCGCGCAGGTTGGCGCGCGGATCGCGCGGCAAGCCCCGCGGCCCGGCCATCAGCCAGATCGCCACCATCATCGCGAGGCCCATGACCACGCCGGGGATGGCCCCGGCGAGAAACAGGCGACTGACCGACACCGAGGTGATGGCGCCGTAGAGCACAAAGGGAATCGACGGCGGAATGACGGGGCCGATGGTCGAAGCGCCGGCGACGATGGCCGCCGAGATCTTGGGCTTGTAGCCGGCATCGACCATGGCCCGGTGCTGGATCTGGCCAAGCCCCGCGGCATCGGCCACTGCCGAGCCGGACATGCCGGAGAAGATCATCGACGACACCACGCTGACCTGCCCGAGCCCGCCCGGCACATG
>CAZHFS010000341.1:0-3562 GCA_964531885.1 uncultured Propionivibrio sp. | reverse complement strand
CGCTTGAGCTCGTACTCCTTGTCGAACAGGTTGCCGACGCGGGCGAAGAGCGAGACGTCCTTCTCCAGGCGGTAATCAGCACGCAGATTGACGATGGCGTAGCCGCCCAGCACCTGCTTGTTGTCCTTGTCGTTGTAGCGCATGCCCGAGGCCAGAACGTCGGCGCCCCAGGTCAGCTTGCCGTAGGCGTGATCAAAGCCCAGTGTGCCATGTTCGCGCGCACGCTGCGGGAGCAGGTTGCCAGTATCCCGGTCTTTGGGGTTCTGGATATCGAGACTCGCGCGCAGAGTGAAATCGCCGATCCGCTGCTTGCCGGTCAGGGTGCCGCCTTCGAGGCGTGCCTTGCCGACGTTGTAAGGCAGCCAGTCGCCCCAGGTGTTGTTGGGGTCGACCGGTGCCCAGGCGATCAGGTTGTCGACGTCGTTGCGGTAGAGCGTCAAGGCGATGCTGGTCGCCGCCGTCTCGTAAGTCACGCCGACTTCACGGTTGCGCGATTCCTCGGGTTTGAGGTTCGGATTGCCTGCGCCAGGATAGTAGAGGTCATTGAAGGTGGGCGCCTTGAAGCCTGTCGACGCGGCCGCACGAGCACGCCACTGATCGGTGATCTGGTAGCCGTAGGCCAGTCCGCCGGTGTTCTTGTGCCCGTATTGGGAGTCGTCGTCGGCACGAAGGTTGGCCTGCAGACGGTGACTGCCGAATGATCCGGTCCAGCCGGCGAGCAGCGAGTTCGTGGTGCGGCTGTCTTTCGTGTATTTGGTTTTGGTGTCGACCGATTGGTGCAGCGATTCGGCCGCCAGCAACAGCGAACCCACGGACAGGCGAATGTCGTTTTGCCAGACGAACTGATCCTGATTGGTCCGGAAAGCGTCCTTCTTGTTCGGGGCGCTGTGGTTCTCGCTGTCGTCGATGCTGCGCCCGATGCGCACGAGGCTGGTCCAGTTCGAGGTGAAGCGGTTCTTGCTGTAGAGCGCGTAACTTTCGTTGGTCGAGAACGAATGGAAATTGTAGTCGCTGCGGTAGTTGGGCCAGTTGCCGTACTGGCTGTCGTATTCATTCTTGTTGCGGCTGTAGAAGGTCTGGACCCCCATCTCATGGCCAGGAGCGAGATCGACCGCGACATTGGCGGTGAGATTCCGGTTCTGGTAACCGTCTTTGTCCGAGTTGTAGTAGGCGTTCTTACGGTTGTCGATGGCGTTGAAGCCTTCGCTGCTGGTGCCCCCGATACGTACGCTGTAGCGCACGGCGCCGCTCTTGCCGCTCAGGCCGGCATTGGCCTCGGTCGTGCCATAGGTGCCGTAGCCGATGTCACCGTACAGGCGGGCCGGACCGTCGCCCTGCTTGGTGAAGATCTGGATGACGCCGCCGATGGCGTCCGAACCGTAAAGCGAGGAAGCGGCGCCCTTGAGAATTTCGACACGCTCGATCTGAGCGAGCGGGATGTTTTCGATTGCCGCCGTGCCAAGGGTTGCCGAGCCGATGCGCTGGCCGTCGATCAGCACCAGGGTGTGGCCGGTGTTGGCGCCGCGGATGATGATGCCGGTGGCCGAGCCACGGCCGCCGGCGGTGGTGAATTCGACGCCGCCGACCTGGGTCAGGAGTTGCCCGAGATTATCGAGCGGTCCCGCTTTTTCGATGTCTTCGCGGGTGATGACCGAAACGTCATTGAGCAGTTCGTTGGCGCGCACCGGCTGGCGGGTGGCGGTAACGACGACGGCGTCACCCTGGGTTTCAGCGGCGACGGGGAAGGCCGCGAGCAGCGCGATCGCGCTGGCGGCCAGGGTGTGGCGGGTGTACATGACAAGACTCTCCCTGTGGCCGGCGCGCGTCCCCGCACGACGACCGATTGATAATCCGGAAGTGCCGGATGGAGAGCGTTTTTGTAAGTCTGGACGAGCCATTCCGTGACCGCCTCCCCGCGGCACTTTCGCGTGTGTGCGCCAAGGCCGGTATCCGGGCTCACGAGTCTTGATCTGCCGCCTTCCCAGGTCGAAGACCCAGTGGCATTTCAGCAAATCCTCACTCGCTTACCGTTGCGGGGGCAGCGCAGGCCTTGCGCCGGAGGGCGCGCACCTGCTTCCCGTTTGACCGCGGCAAAAGGGTGATCCTTTTGCGTTTGCGGCACCTTGGCACGGTGTTCTGCCCAAAACGGGGCAGACCCGACATTGTACATCGCAAGCGGGTCGTGCGTAAAACAGACACTATGCGATCCATGCCAAAATTTAATGACTTAAGGTCTTGTTTGCTGCGGGTTTTTATCGTATTTTTTCGCCGCTTTTTTACAACTTGGAGAAAGAGCGATTCGCGGGCGCCGGCCAAGCCGAAATCAGCGCCTTTTCTTACCCCTCGACCATCGGTACCGACATGCTCATCTGGTCTATTGCAATCTATGTTCTCATTTCCATTGGCATCGGCCTGTATGCCGCGACTCGCGTGCATAACGCCAAAGACTTCGCCGTCGCGGGACGAAGTTTGCCGTTTCCTGTGGTTATGGCCACGGTCTTCGCGACCTGGTTCGGCGCCGAAGCAGTTTTCGGCGTGTCGGCTACCTTCGTTAAGGACGGACTGGGCGGCGTTGTCGCCGACCCGTTTGGCGCCAGCCTGTGCCTGATCATCGCAGGCATCTTTTACGGCTCGAAGCTCTACAAGCTCAATGTGCTGACCTTGGGCGACTTCTTCCGCATTCGCTACAACCGCACCGTCGAAGTATTGATCACGCTCTGTATCGTGATTTCCTACCTCGGCTGGGTCTCGGCCCAGATCAAGGCGCTTGGCCTGATCTTCAGCGTCGTGACGGATGGCTATATCTCGCAGTCGGCAGGCATGGTCATCGGTGCGGCAATCGTTTTGACCTATACCGTGTTCGGGGGCATGTTCTCGGTGGCCATCCTCGATTTCGTGCAGATGGGCGTGGTGATGGGCGGTCTGCTCTACATTGCCAACGTCGTCGCGGGGATGACCGGTGGGGTCGACGTGGTGGTTAGCCACGCCGCCGATGCCGGCAAGCTCGATTTCTTCCCGACCGATGGGTTGACAGCCTGGCTGACGTTCATCGGCGCCTGGGTGACGATGATGCTCGGGTCGATTCCGCAGCAGGACGTCTTCCAGCGCGTGACGTCGGCCAAGTCGGCCAAGGTTGCCATCTGGGCCTCGGTGGCCGGCGGTTCGATCTATTTCGTATTCTGTTTCGTGCCGATGTTCATCGCCTACTCGGCGACGCTGATCGATCCGGAAACTTTCAGCAGCCTGATCGAAACCGATAGCCAGCTGGTACTGCCGACACTGGTGCTGCAGCATACCCCGGTGTTTGCCCAGACAATCTTCTTCGGCGCCGTGCTGTCGGCGATCATGAGTTGCTCGTCGGCGACCCTGCTGGCGCCGTCGGTGGCGTTTGCCGAGAACGTGGTGCGCAATTTCTATCCGGACATCAGCGACCGCGCCTTCCTGCGCATGATGCGTCTGTGCATCGTCGGCTTTACTGGCATGGTTCTCGTCTTCGCGCTCAACACTGAGCACTCGATCTTCAAGATGGTCGAAAACGCCTACAAGATCACCCTGGCCGGTG
>CAZHFS010000340.1:0-3588 GCA_964531885.1 uncultured Propionivibrio sp. | reverse complement strand
TTTCATGGTTAAACCCTTGAAGTCATTGCGAAGTAAACGCGCAATTAGACATGCGGTGCAGGGGTGTTGTCAAGTCAAAATTTTTCAAGACGCTGTGGATAACTTTGGGTCGAACGGTTAGAATTCCACTCTTGGCGCCCATAAACAGAAGTCGTCGCTTGCAGCGACACCCCGGCGTCGGAAGTATGACAAGCATGCGCTGGATGGCGCGCACACAACACGGTGTCAGGCGTGCCGCACGCGAGATGCCAAACCGTTCCCGCAACGGAACCTTTTGCCCGACGTATGAGTGGTTTTTGGACAGCCTGTCTGAGCCAGTTCCAACAGGAGCTGCCGCCTCAGCAATTTAATACTTGGATTCTCCCCTTAAAACTCGAGGGAGAGGACGATTTCGCCAATGGCCTGCGCCTCATTGCGCCCAATGGTTTTATCCTGAAGTGGGTGCGCGAGCGTTATCTGTCGCGCATTGAAGAGTTCGGCTGCGCGTATTTTGATGTGCCCGTGACCGTTTCGCTGCAACTTGGTGGTCGCCAGAGCGTCATGCCGCCGCCAGTGACGCCGGTCGCAACGGCGGCACCGCGCCCGGTGCCTGCCACCGCGCCCATCGTTTCGGCTGCTCCGGCGAGCTTTCCACAAGCGCAAACGGCGCCGGCCCCTGTTGCTCCTGCCAGGCGACCAGCTCCTTCGGCTGCGAGTGAGCGCTCACAGTACGACAAGTCACGCCTGATCCCCGGCTTTACCTTCGACAACCTGATCGTTGGCAAGGCCAACGATCTGGCGCGCGCGGCGTCGGTGCAGGTGGCACTCAATCCGGGCGGTGCCGCGTACAACCCGATGTTCATCTACGGTGGCGCGGGTCTTGGCAAGACGCACTTGATCCACGCCATTGGCAACCACATCGCCCAGCACATGCCCGAGAAAGTCGTGCGCTATGTGCATGCCGAGGATTACTACTCCGATGTGGTGCGCGCCTACCAGACCAAGTCTTTCGATGCCTTCAAGCGGTATTACCGCTCGCTGGACGTGCTGCTGCTCGACGATGTGCAGTTCTTCAACGGCAAGAACCGCACCCAGGAAGAGTTCTTCTTCGTGTTCAATGCCCTGATCGAGGCGCGCAAGCAGATCGTGATCAGCTGCGATACCTACCCCAAGGACATTTCCGGGCTGGAGGATCGCCTCATCACCCGCTTTGATTGGGGCCTCACGGTGCAGATTGAGCCACCCGAGATGGAAATGCGGGTCGCCATCCTGAAAAAGAAGGCTGAGGTCGAAAACGTCGAACTGAATGACGAGGTCGCTTTTTACATCGCTAAGCACCTGCGTTCAAACGTGCGCGAGCTGGAAGGTGCCTTGAAGAAGGTGCTGGCCTACGCCTCGTTCCATGGCCGCCCGATCGAGATGGATCTGGCCAAGGAGGCCCTCAAGGATCTGATCGGGGCGGTCAACCGCCAGATCACCGTTGAGAACATCCAGAAAACCGTCGCCGACTACTTCAAGATCAAGGTGGCTGATCTGTATTCGAAGAAGCGCACGCGCCAGATCGCCCGGCCGCGGCAGGTGGCGATGTGGCTGGCCAAGCAGTTGACGTCGCAGAGCTACCCGGCGATTGGCGAGGCTTTCGGCGGACGCGACCACACTACGGTTTTGCATGCGGTGCGTACGATCGAGAGCCTGCGTTCGAAGGACAACGAACTCAACCACGATGTGCATGTCCTCTTGCAGGTGCTCAAAGGCTGAGCCAGGGATAAACGGTTGAACAAGATGTGGGCAGGCTGTGTGTAGTTGCTGAACGAAGTGCGTGTGGATAAGTTGTCCAGTTTCATGCCCAGGCGCATACCGTTTTTATACAGATTTGAAGTATTGATTCAAGTTGCTGAAAAAGAACGATAAACTTGCGTAATCCACAGAGTTGTTTGCGAGTAATCAATAGAGGACTTCATATATATGGTTCTTATTAAAACCCACCGTGATGCGCTTCTGGCGCCGCTGCAATCCGTTTCGGGCATCGTCGAGAAGCGTCATACGCTACCGATTCTGTCCAACGTCCTGCTCGAAAAGAAGGGCGAGCAGCTGACCTTGCTGGCAACCGACATCGAAATCCAGATCACCACGACCACGCAAGGCGCCCAGGGCGACGGCGATGGCGCAGTGACGGTGGGCGCGCGCAAACTGCAGGACATCCTGCGTTCCTTGCCGGACAGCGCAGAAATCTCGCTTAACCTCGAAGACAAGCGGCTTCTGGTGCGCGCCGGCAAGAGCCGGTTCACCCTGCAGACGCTGCCTGCCGAAGACTTCCCGCGCATGGCGACCGTCGATTCCGACCTCAAGACGATCACGGTGACTCAGCGCCAGTTCCGTCACCTGCTTGCCCAGACGCAATTTGCGATGGCTGCCCAGGATGTGCGCTATTACCTCAACGGCCTGCTGCTCCTTGCCGATGGCGCCGAGCTGCGCGCCGTGGCCACCGATGGCCACCGTCTGGCTTTTGCCTCCATGCCACTTGACGGTGAGCCGCTCGCTGCGCGCCATGAACTCATCCTGCCGCGCAAGACGGTGCTTGAACTCAACCGCCTCCTGGCCGACAGCGATGAACCGCTGGTCATCCAGCTGGCGCCCAACCAGATTCATTTCCAGTTTGGTCATATCAAGCTCGTTTCCAAGCTGATCGACGGCAAATTCCCGGATTACGAGCGGGTCATTCCGGCTACCTTGAAGAATTCGGTGCTGCTCAACCGCACCGCCTTCCTGCAGTCGATGGTGCGCGCGGCGATCCTGACTAACGAGAAATTCCGTGGCGTGCGCCTCGTACTTGCCGACGGCAGCCTCAAGATCATGGCCGCCAACGCCGAGCAGGAAGAAGCCCAGGAAGAGCTGGAAGTCGATTACACCGGTGATTCGATTGACGTCGGTTTCAACGTCAGCTATCTGCTCGACGTGCTTAACAACACCTCGGTCGAGACTGTCGAGTGGCGTTTCAACGACGCCAATTCGAGCGCGCTACTGCTCGTGCCGGGGAATGACCGCTTCAAGTACGTCGTGATGCCGATGCGCATCTGATGATGCCTGGCGGGACAGCAGTGCGTAGTACCTTGTTTCACGTGGAACACAATTCGGATCGAGCATGAGTGAACAGAACGGCCAACCGGCCTACGACGAGTCGAGTATTCAGCAACTGGAAGGCCTGGAGGCGGTACGCAAGCGGCCCGGGATGTACATCGGAGACACCTCCGACGGCACCGGCCTGCACCATATGGTTTTCGAGGTCGTCGATAACGCGATCGACGAGGCGTTGGCCGGTCATTGCGACGACATCGTGATCACCATCCACGCCGACAACTCGATTTCAGTGGCCGACAACGGCCGCGGCATTCCGACCGGGATCAAGTTCGACGATAAGCACGAGCCGCGCCGTTCGGCGGCCGAGATCGTGATGTGCGTGCTGCACGCCGGCGGCAAATTCAACCAGAACTCGTACAAGGTCTCCGGCGGCCTGCACGGCGTCGGGGTCTCCTGCGTCAATGCGCTCTCCAAGTGGCTGCGCCTCACCGTCCGCCGCGACGGCAAGAAGCACTTCATGGAGTTCAATCG
>CAZHFS010000339.1:0-3591 GCA_964531885.1 uncultured Propionivibrio sp. | reverse complement strand
TCTGTCTGGGGTCACGGCCGTGGATGCCGAAGGGCGGGAGTTGTGCGCGCTGATCATCGAAGATCCACGGGCGAAGATCGTTCGCCCGGCCGCTTGCGTCGAGCGCCTGCTCAAGAGCCTCGCGCGCTGAGCGGGGGCGGCAATATCCTTTGCGGCGGCAGGCTCCACTGACGGCGGAGCAGGTGGCGCTTGCCTGTAAGGCCCGGCAGCGCGGGCTGCTAGGCAGTCAATTCAATCGATCCGTAATTAATTGCAGATTGTAAGTGCGTCGTAAGAAAGCGGGCGTAGGGTTCGTCCTGTCCGGGAACAACAGATTGCTTGAACCCGAATTTGGGAGATCGAGATGAATGACGACATCGCCGCGCGGGTCGAAGCGAACCCGAAATACCAACTGCTGCTCAAGCTGCGCCGTAACTTCAGCATTGTCATGACGATTCTGGTCATGCTGGTCTATTACGGCTACATCCTGTTGATCGCCTTTGACCGTGAATTGCTTGCGAGCAAGATTGGCGAAGGGATGACCACCTCGTTGGGGATTCCGATGGGAGTGGGCGTGATCCTGATCACCATCGTCCTCACCAATATCTACGTTCGTCGCGCCAACCGCGAGTTCGATGCACTCAACAAAGAAATTATTGCGGAGGTCAAGTGATGAGCCGGAGTATCCAAGTGCGCCATCTGGTGGGCGGGCTGCTTGCCCTGGTGATGGCTGGCGGGGTGTTGGCGGCGGGGGCTGACCTCGGCCAAACCGCGAAGCAGGCGACCAACTGGGTGGCCATCGGCATGTTCGGTGTTTTCGTGGCGATTACGCTGGGAATTACCAAATGGGCCGCCGCGCAGACGCGCTCGGCCGCAGATTTTTATACGGCGGGTGGCGGCATCACCGGTTTCCAGAACGGGCTGGCGATTGCCGGCGACTACATGTCGGCTGCCTCGTTCCTCGGGATTTCCGGTCTGGTCTTTGCCAGCGGTTTTGACGGGCTGATTTTTTCGATTGGCTGGCTGGTCGGCTGGCCCGTGATCACCTTTCTGATGGCGGAGCGGCTGCGCAACCTGGGCAAGTACTCCTTTGCCGACGTGGCCTCCTATCGCTTTGCCCAGACGCCAACCCGGGTTTTTGCGGCGTGCGGCTCGCTGGTTGTCGTGGCGTTTTACATGATTGCCCAGATGGTCGGGGCCGGACAGTTGATCAAGATTCTTTTTGGTCTCGAATACACCTATGCGGTGATGATCGTTGGCGTCCTGATGATGCTGTACGTCCTGTTCGGCGGGATGACGGCCACCACCTGGGTGCAGATCATCAAGGCCATCATGCTGCTCACCGGCGCGACGTTCATGGCCCTGGCCGTGTTGTACCAGTTCAGCTTTAATCCCGAGGCCTTGTTTGCCAAGGCCGTCGAGGTTCATGCCAAGCACGGGGCGATCATGGCGCCGGGCGGCTTGATCAAGGATCCGATTTCGGCGATCTCTGTCGGCATGGCTCTGATGTTCGGGACGGCAGGCCTGCCCCACATCCTGATGCGCTTCTTTACCGTGCCGAATGCCAAGGAAGCGCGCAAATCCGTCGGCTGGGCGACAACCTGGATCGGCTACTTCTACATCCTGACCTTCATCATCGGCTTTGGCGCGATTGTGCTGCTGACCCAGGATCCGGGCGCCTATTTCGTTGAAGGTGACATCACCAAGGGGCTCAAGGGTGGGGGCAATATGGCGGCGGTGCATCTGGCCAACGCGGTCGGCGGTAACGTGTTCCTCGGGTTCATCTCGGCTGTCGCCTTCGCCACCATTCTGGCGGTGGTTGCCGGCCTTACCCTCTCGGGCGCCACGGCTGTCTCGCACGACCTGTACGCGACAGTGATCAAGAAGGGCAAGGCTGACTCGGCGTCGGAACTGCGGGTGTCCAAACTGACCACGCTGGCCTTGGGCGTGGTTGCCGTGGCTCTGGGCATTGCCTTTGAGAAGGAGAACGTGGCTTACATGGTCATGCTGGCCTTTGCCATCGCCTGCTCGGCCAATTTTCCGGTGCTCTTCATGTCCGTGCTGTGGAAGGATTGCACCACGCGCGGTTCGGTGGCGGGCGGGATCGTTGGTTTGCTCAGTTCGCTGCTGCTAACCCTGATGTCGCCTGCGGTGTGGGAGGCCGTGCTCAAGAACCCGGTCGGCAGCGCTCCCTTCAAGTACGCTTCGCCGGCGCTGTTTTCGATGACCGCGGCGTTCCTGACGATCTACCTGGTCTCAAAGTTCGATCGCAGCGCCCAGGCCATGCTCGAGCGTTCGCTCTATCCGGCACAGAAAGTGCGTTCGGAGACGGGGTTGGGTGCCGCTTCAGCCTCGGCACACTAGGTTTTGACGGAAACAGAAACGGTCCGGCGCGCGTGTGCCGGACCGTTTTGTTTCTACCGGGAAAAACAGGTGAAATCGCCTGCGCATAAAAGCCCAAGGCAGAGAGTTCTGGGGCTCTCGGTCCGCCGCCAAGTGTGTGACGGCAGGGTGGCTCCCCGTGGTACGTTCCGGGGGCTTGGCGATCCGGGTGGCGTGCGGGGGAGGGTCAGAAGAGGCTGCCGATCACGCAGGCATCGCGGGCACGCAGTCGTTGCAGGCCGCGCAGGGCTTCTTGGGAAGCACCGTGCGTTGCGGCATGGTCAAGGAAACGGTCGAGCGTTTCTAACAGGGCGAAATGGGCATCGTGCCACTCCCGGCGGAACAGACTTTCGGGCAGGCGCTCGCAACCGAGTTTGCCGGCGCGCAGGCGGACGAAAACAGCGACCTGGCCATCGTGGCGGATGACGATGGCCGTGTCGTGGCGGGCATTTGTGACGATCATGGCGCTATCGTATCAGTTCGCACGACCAAGACGCCATGGGGGTAAGAAACCCTCGAAGTTACGCATGGTTACGCGATTGATACGCAGTGCAAACAGAGGGAACGTTTCATTTTGGCTACTATCCTACTCAAGCATTGGATCCCCTCGCTCGAAAGCAATTTCGAGATTTTAGCCCCGCAGCTTGCGGGGCTTTTTTCTGCCTCGCGGACACCGAATTTTTTTGGCTCTTGCTCTTGAAATCGAAATACATGGCCCCTATTATTAGCACTCGTCGGTTGTGAGTGCTAACGGAGCCTGCCTCAGGCAGCCTCGGATTGTGCCAGCACAGCTGCATCCCCAGGATAATTAGCCGTTATTTGTGCATAACACTAGGAGAAATCGTATGAAAATCCGTCCTTTGCATGATCGCGTGATCGTCAAGCGCCTCGAAGAAGAGCGGAAGACCGCTTCGGGCATCGTCATCCCCGACGCCGCCGCCGAGAAGCCCGATCAGGGCCAGATCCTGGCCGTCGGCCCGGGCAAGCGCGACGAGAACGGCAAGCACGTCGCCCTCGACGTGAAGGTTGGCGATCGCATCCTGTTCGGCAAGTACGCCGGTCAGACCGTGAAGGTCGACGGCGAAGAGCTGCTGGTCATGCGCGAAGAAGACATCATGGGCGTGGTCGAGGCCTGAGCCTCGCGGTCCTGATCTGAACATTCAGCACAACGAACATTTAGGAGTATCAGAATGGCTGCAAAAGACGTTAAGTTTGGCGATTCCGCCCGTT
>CAZHFS010000338.1:0-3594 GCA_964531885.1 uncultured Propionivibrio sp. | reverse complement strand
GCACCCAATGCCAGACCTCGCGACTCGGATTCGGTATCCGACAGCGCGGTAATAAAAATAACCGGGATCAGCTTCAGCTGTTCATCCGCCTTCAGACGCCGGCATACCTCAAAACCATCCATCTCCGGCATCATTACATCGAGCAGGATCAGATCGGGCCGAATTGTCGCCGCCAGTTCGAGTCCATGCGCCCCGGATGTGCTGATACGCAGATCGAAATCGTCGATCAGGGCCGAGCCCAGCGTCATCAGATTGGCTGGAATATCGTCTATTGCCAGAATGACCGGTTTGGTTTCTCTCATCCCTTACTCCCCCATCCGTGCGCGATTGCCACCTTGTGCAAGCCGGCCAGGGCTGCGTCAAACCTGAATGCATTGACCAGGCCGGCAAGCTCCTCGATTTCCGCTGCCGCCGGGTGTCCTTTCAGCATGATTTGCAGTTCGCGGAAACGTCCGATCGCATCAAACTTGTTCTCCCTGAGCAATCCATCGATTTCGCTGATCAGCGCATCGAGAGCGGCAGCATCGATGCGGCGCGCCTCACCGGACAACGCTACTGCGATGCCGGAAACCCCTTCGGGATGCTGCGGCAAACGCTGCGTCATAATGCTACGTAGCACCTTGAGCTCGACCGGCTTTGCCAGGAAATCGTCCATGCCGGCATCCAGGCAATGTTGACGGTCATCTTCGAACGCATCGGCGGTCAAGGCAATGATCGGCAGACGTGAACGTCCTTCCGCAGCTTCTCGCTGACGGATCATTCGGGTCGCTTCAATTCCGTCCATGACCGGCATCTGAATATCCATCAGCACTAGGTCTGGACGTTTCCCGGCAAAGACCATATCAACAGCCTGCTGGCCGTTCTCGGCAAAGCTGGTAGTCAAACCGAATTTTTCGAGCATCCGCAAGATGACGTAACGGTTGGTCTGATTATCCTCGGCAACCAGAACGCTGCCGTGCAACTGAGGCAATTGATCGCCAGAACCATTTTCAGTACTTGCCCGACGCGGTGTTCGACGGGTATCGGTACCGGCATCCAGAAGACGTGCCTGAATCCGGAACCAGAACCTTGAGCCGCTTCCCGGCTCGCTTTCGACGCCGACTTCACCTCCCATCGCCGTCGCTAGACTTCGGATGATCGATAGGCCCAGACCGGTGCCGCCAAACTGTCGCGTCGTCGAGCTATCAACCTGGGAAAAGGGCTGAAACAGCCTGTGGCGTCGATTTTCGGGAATCCCGATACCGGAATCGGCAACCGCAAATTCCAGCACGGCTACAGCGTCATCGCACTGCACGACACGACCTTCGATGCGCACCCAGCCGGTTTCGGTAAACTTGATCGCATTGCTGATCAGATTGCCCAGCATCTGCCGAATCCGCAACGGGTCGGCCTGGTATCGAATGTTGTCCTGTCCATGCCATTCTTGCGCAATGCTCAGCATTTTTTTCTCAGCTGATTCGGAGAACAGGGCCAGCACTTCGTGAAGCAATTGCTGCGGATCGAAGGCAACACTTTCCAGTTTCAACTTGCCCGACTCGACCTTGGAAAGATCGAGAATGTCGTTCAATAAGCTGAGCAGGGTCTGTCCAGAATTGAGGATGATGCGCGCAATATTTTCCCGCTCGTGTTCTTTCAGGCCTGGCGTCAGGAGCAACTGCGCTATACCCAGAACTCCGTTCATCGGCGTGCGGATTTCGTGCGACATGGTGGCAAGAAATAGAGATTTCGCTTGGTTGGCAGACTCGGCTACCTCACGCGCTGCAATCAGTAACTTCTCCTTGGCTAGGATTTCCTGCCGCATCTGGTTGAGCGCATCAGCCAGTTGCCCTAGTTCATCTCGGCTTTGGCCAGGAACGGCAAACGTTAGATTCCCTTTGCCGAATTCCCGCGCTGCGTTGACCAGCAGGCGGGCACGACGTCCAACAAATAGATCGAGCGACAGACCGATCAGGAGCGCCGACAGGAGAAAGCCCGCGGTGAGTAATCCGAGAATGATCAGGGTCTGATCCCGAATCGAGGCATATAAGCCATCTGTGTCGAGCACCAGATGGAGTGAACCAATGCTCGCATTACGCAAGTCGACGGTATGCTCGATGTGCTCATTGGCGTGCTCGGCCTCTTTCGACGCGCCTTCCTCTAGCGGATAAAGCAGCTGCCCGCCCGGGTCACGGAGCGACAGTGACAACCATTCGGGCTGCCGCGCCATCGTTGCATCCAATGTCTCGTAAACGGCTGCAAGCTGGTTTTGCAATAGAAAGGGGGTGATGGCGTCACCAACCGTTACCAGATGATCGAAATTGGCATTACGTTCGCGCTGGATCTCACTGGCGAGATAACGCGGCTGCCAAAACCCGAGCACAGCGAGGTCGCCGACCAGGCTCGAAAAAACGAGGATCAGAATGACCTTGAAACGGAGTGACAGATTGGACATCGATCAGCGCCCGTGAGCCGTACTCAGTCACCACCCTTGACGTAATATTTTTCCAGCCCCATGTGACGGATGGCCTTGTAGTCGTCAAATGACGCCGCAACCGCCTTACGCATCGGCACCTGCGCCAGCATGGCCGCCCCTTCGGGCGTTGCCGCCATGTCGAGAAACGCCTTGCGTACGGCTTCGCTGTCTGCTGTCGATACCCTGGGGTGTGCCACGACCGGGTGCGGCTCGGCGCGCCGTGTCTCGAAAATGATCCGCAACTTGTCCTGTACCGCCTGTGGCTGCTGCTTCAAGGTAGCCATGATGCCGCCAGCCGCATCGGCCTTGCCCAGTGCCACATTGAGATAGGCTGACGTATGGGTCTGTGCCCATAACGGCTGGAATTTGACCTTTTGGCGATCCAGTTCGGCGCGGGTCATCAGCGAAGCACCGAAGGCATTTGGTGCAGGAAAGGCGACGGTCTTGCCATTGAGGTCGCGTACCTCATTTATCGTTCCCTCCCTGCTTGCAACCAGAATCCCGAAGAGTTGCTCGGCGCTATCACGCACAATGGGCTCATATTTTTGCGCACCATGGGCTACGACCGCATGGTACGGATTCATGTAAGCGAAATCATATCGCCCGGCCTGAAACTCCGCCTCAAATTCGGGGATGCGGGGCGAACCCACCATCAGGAATTTGAATCCCGTCCGTTTCTCCAGTTCGGTCAGGATTGGCGACCAGACTGCCGAGAGCTTCCGGGGTTCGAACTGGGGAACCACACCAAATTTGTAAACTGTTTCGGCTAACGAAACCCCGGGAATAACTAAAGCCAACGCGATATAAGCTAGACAATGGTGGAACCGACAGGTTTTCATAGTTCTTTGCTCGAGGCTGTGCCCGCGGATGGAGGCAATACCCGAAGATTATATAGAGCTCTGTGCATTGCCTGCAATGCTGCTTTCATAGTCAGGCTGTCATTCCAATGGCAGCTATCGGAATTAGGTGAATTTCCGCTCCTGGCCGACAGCACGTATTACCACCCCATACCCGATAGCCGCCGTTGGTTTTTTTGAGGGACGGCTTCGGGGAAACCACCCCGTCAGGCTCTTCCCGGCCAACAGCTGAAGTGCTGCTGCCTGAAATTCATACATGTTCAGTGTCAAATCTAAAATCAGAAA
>CAZHFS010000337.1:0-3609 GCA_964531885.1 uncultured Propionivibrio sp. | reverse complement strand
AGTTGGTCAAGGCGCGCGAAAGCCGCATACGCCGCTCGCGGATAAAGTCGATCTCCTGCCATCCGCGCAAGAGTTTGATGTAGCGGTTATCGTGACCCGCTGGACGCAATGCAAAGAATCCCCGTTGTCCAGCGCCGCCCCCGAATGCTTCCGCAAACGACTTCAGCAAACGGGTTAGTCGCTCGGGATCAAGTTCTACTTTCGTTTCCCGACGCAACGTGTCGCAAAGTTGCCTGACGTTTAGTATCTGCCATTCATCGCGATCGGCATCGGGTGCTTCCTCGCGAAGGCGCCGAACGAGCGCGTTTTCAAGTAGAACGAGCTCGTCAAGCCTGATCGGGCTGTCGGGGTCACGATAGAGTGTTACGCCGATTTCGAGATCATTCGACAGAAGTTTGAAGCGATCAAGATCCCGGAGTATCGACTGAACGTAACGTGATTCCAATCCCGTCGCGAGAACTAACTCATCGGTACTGACGCCTTCATCGGCTTGCGCTTGCAGCAATATTGAGAGTATCTGCAGATAGGGGGTCAGATTGGCCGTAGAGCCGAGCTTCTTTTCCAGTAGTGCTTTGGCCTCATCGAGACTATTGACCAATAGACTGCCTGGAAACACGTGTGTGTGATTTTCGTGCCGCTCGAGCAGCCGCGCTTCTTCTAGCCAAGCGATAGCAATACGCACCTTCGTATCTGCGTCGTTGGCATCAGGGTCTATGCGATTCTGATCTGGAATCTCAAGCAATATCTCACCGCTGGTGACTACGACACTGCCCTCGCTGCGATCTCGGCGTTCGATGGAACGCAACGCTTTCAGAATCGAGTAGATGTCGTGTTGCGTGAGTCTCGAATTTCGCAGTAGCCGAAATTGAACATCCAGGTCAGTGTCATCGTAGAGCAGAACACAACGCGCCGCCGCTTGATCTCGTCCTGCGCGTCCAGCTTCCTGGAGATAGTTTTCGAGAGAACCGGGCGTGTCCAGATGGATTACCAAGCGAACATCCGGCTTGTCTACGCCCATCCCGAATGCGTTGGTCGCAGCGATAACGCGCAAATCGCCACGGATGAATGATTCCTGTACCGATCGCTTTTCTTCAGGCTGCATGCCACCGTGGAAGTAACCACAGTCAAGTCCTGCCTGCTTGAGAAACTCCGCGAGTTCTTCCACGGTTTTTTGCCGAGCACAAAAAACGATTGCACCACCGTCCTCTTGCAATGCCTCGCGTAGCAAGCGCAGCACCTCGGGATACTTTCCTTGTGCAGGCACGGCGCGAACCTCATACACAAGGTTTTCGCGCGCAACGCCCCCCTCGAGCGTCTCGAGGGAGATTCCCAGATGCTTACTGAAGTGCTCACAAATATCGCTTACAACGTCGGGTTTGGCCGTTGCCGTGAAGCCGAAAACCGGTGAGAGCCTGTCCTTCTGACGAGATTTGATGAACCGAGATACGTAAAGGTAATCCGGTCGAAAATCGTGTCCCCATTTTGATAGGCAGTGTGCTTCGTCAAACACCCATGCGCCGATCTCGCGATGCATCAACGCATTGGTAAACGCGATGCTGCGGAATTGTTCAGGTGCAACAAAGATCAGCCCCAAATCACCCAAGCGCAGTTTGTCGAGCATCATCCGCCGTTCGAGCGGTGTTAGCAGACTGTTGAGGAAACCGGCGCACGTGATTCCTCGCGCCTCGAGGTTATCGACCTGATCCTTCATCAACGACTGCAACGGAGAAATTACAACGGTCAGGCTACCGTTTCGGTAATAGCGTGCCAGGGCTGGCAATTGATAGCACAGCGATTTGCCGCCACCAGTCGGCAGCACAGCCAGACTCGATTTCCCCGCGAACCCATGCTCAACGATAACTTGCTGCAACGATCGTCCATCGTTTGTCGCAGGTGTACTCCGAAAACTTGTAATCCCTGGGAAGTACTTAGGTAAGAGTTCGAGCAGATTGTGTTGCTCGCGACACCACTCGCATTCGGGATCACCGCAGGGAACGTCGCGCAGAAATGCGATGACCTCACGGGTCTTTGGATAGCTCAGCCCAACCCAAGGCGGCAGCACTGAATTGCCGCCAGAAACGCGCAACCAAGCAAGCGCATACGCTAGTGGTTTCTGCCACTCCCCGTCATCGAGCAACGATACTGCCCGTTGTTGCCCAGTCCTGCAGACTTTCCCTGTTGTTGCGCGTATCCACGCTGCTCGCGTTTCGAGGTGCGATGGACGAAGGGCGCGACGCAATGTGGCGAAGAAGTTCGCCACCCCTTTTCCGTTCTCCGGGGCCAACAAGTAATGCAAACAAAGAACGTCGTCTGGGTGCTCCGTCAAACGACCACGCAGCGCGTTTCCTTGGTCGAGAAACAACTCATACGCAAGCTCGGCATCACGAACAGGATCATTCTTTGTCGTCGTGCACAGCTTGTAGTCTTTGACGAGCCGGTGATACGGGTTCTGGGGAAATGCAACAGGGGAGAGCTCAAGTGTGTCCACCAACGGCAGGTGATGGAGCGCCAAGTCGGGATGCAGTACGGCGAGCGCCGGCTGGTCAAAGGCGATGATGTTGTGACCGAGAACAAAAGTTGCACCGTGAGTCAGCTGATTAAGCCGTCCGGTGAGATCTTTCGCAGAACCTGCTATTCGCGCTCGCGTATCCGTGTCAGGGCGAAAGACGCCCAACTCTCTAAGCGCCGTACGGTCTTTTGGAGCAGTCTCAATGTCGATGCAAAGGCACTTTGCTCGGATTCTATCGGGCTGCTCGGCCATTAAGCAGTTGGGTGTTATGCCTTAATGAATAGTCGAACAATAACCTCTTATTGTGCCTAATGCATAGAAATGCTGTCTCCCAGCCCCAGAAATCGAGCCGATCAATCGAAAATCCGTGCAAATTTCGTACTTTCAGCTACCAGGGACGGCAAATTCGTGTCGTGCCAGCGCAGCTAAGTTGGACGGAGTATCTGCCTGAAAAGCCCGAAATTGATCTAATATATCTATTCATAAATTAATGCATTTTTATATTCCTCAATGACTCGTCACAACGACATTCTCCTGCAGCAGCTTTCTCGTGAACCGAGAACAGCACGCCACCTGGCCGCCGCCATAGGCGTTAGCCAGCCGACGCTTTCGCGTTTGCTTGCCTCGCTCGGTGATGAGATCGTCCGTTTTGGTGCGGCGCGATCTATTCAATACACACGGCGCGATGTTTCCCGTGGGTTGCCGGAGATCGCTGTGTATCGCGTCGATGCGGAAGGACGTTTGCGTCGTTTGGGTATTCTGGTCCCCGTCTGCCCAGACGGGTTTGTGATGCGACAAGACGACGGAAAGACCTTGCACAGTGACGGTCTGCCCTGGTGGCTCTACGACATGCGTCCGCAAGGTTATCTCGGACGGGCGTATGCCGCTCGTTACGGTGCAGTGTTGCAACTACCGGAGCGACTTGTCGATTGGAACGATACGCATGCGTTGAGGGCGCTCTTGGCACACGGCGGGGATGCGGTCGGCAATCTGCTTCTTGGAGATTCTGCCCGCGACCACTTTCTTGCGGCGCCGGCTCCGACCCCTATCGACCCCGACCAGAAGATCGCCGCGTACGTCCAACTCGCGCGCGAGGCGGC
>CAZHFS010000336.1:0-3612 GCA_964531885.1 uncultured Propionivibrio sp. | reverse complement strand
TGCCCGTTGCCGGTTTTCAAGACCGGTGCAATCGACCACTCTGCCACACCTCCGCATACATCACTGCTGGCCTGCTAGGCCAGCGTGCTCGCCCTGGATCGGAGTTGCCCATCCACGGCGGCGCGTATGATAGCACGCCCTTCCGGGAGGCGTGCGGAATGCGCTGCGTGCTTGAAACTTATGCCCCTCTCCTTTAGTCTAACGGGCGCTACCCAATCGGTGGCACCATTTCTTAATCGGAGGAAAAAATGGAATCGCAGTATCACGTGGCAAGTCAGACGACGCAAGACATTGCCTTGCAGCAGAATCGTGTCCTGCGCAACACCTACTTGTTGCTCGCGCTGACAATGGTGCCGACGGTGCTCGGCGCAATTATCGGGGTGCAGTTGCGTTTCTCGTTCTTCGCTGGTAGCCCTCTGATTTCCTTCCTGCTCTTCATGGGGGTGGCGTTTGCCTTCATGTGGGGTATCGAGCGGACGAAGAACAGTGGGCTGGGCGTGGCGCTCCTGCTGGGCTTTACCTTCTTCATGGGCTTGATGCTCTCACGCATCCTGCAATTCACGCTGGGCTTCTCGAATGGCGGATCGTTGATCGCCATGGCGGCCGGCGGCACAGGCGCCATCTTCTTCACGATGGCCGGTATCGCGACGGTGACGAAGAAGGATTTCAGCTTCCTGGGTAAATTCCTGTTCATCGGAATGGTCGTTGTGCTGTTGGCGGCGGTGGCCAACATTTTCTTCATGATTCCGGCTTTGGCGCTGACCATTTCAGCCGTGTCCGTGATGATTTTCTCCGCCTACATCCTGTACGACATCAGCCGTATCGTGAATGGTGGCGAAGACAACTACGTGATGGCCACGCTGTCGGTTTACCTCGACATCTACAACGTTTTTGTCAGCCTGCTCAACCTGCTGACCGCCTTGACGGGCAGTCGTGACTGATTCTGGGTAACCGGGAACAAGGGCGGCCGCGAGGCCGCCTTTTTTTTGTTAATCGTAGAGGAAGCGGGGGCCTTGTGTAGCGCGCTCGCCGTTTCGACCGGGAATCGGGGTGAAAATGATGGTATGGCGCGGTAAGGTGTCGATTTCGAGCCCCGCCCGGATGTCGCGCAGTGCCACCAAGTCGCAGCCAGCCTCTTTCCAGGCGCCCAAAAGGCGGTCGGGCAGGCCGGGGAAGCGGCTACCTTCAAGTTCGGCACGCAGCGTGACGACGTGATCGCCAGGGATGGCCAGGGCCAACTGTGCGATCCGGTCTGCTGCCTGTTCCGGTGAGTATGACGGTTCGACCGCGAGTACCTCGTCGAGTGTTGGCAAGGTCGTCGGTAGCTGAGGGCAGGCGATGATTTCGCCATCGATCACCGGGATAAACGGATGGCAGCCGCGGCAGTCGCTGGCGTAACTTAAGCCAAGGCGCTGGGTTAGGCGCAGGGTCTGGCGTGTGGTGAGCCAGCCGGGGGCAGCATGGGCATGCGGTTTTTCGGCAAAGATTTCAGCATAGCGGTCGCAGGCGCGAAAAAGGTCGCGTTCGGTCCACATCGAACTGTCTTTGCCGATCTTGCGTTCCCAGAAGACGCGGTTCCAACCGTGGATACCGGTTTCAAAGCCGGCGGCGGCCGTGGCGCGCAGTACCTCTGTGCACCGCTTGCCGATTTCCGGGGCTGGCCAGTACCTGCCATAGAATTTCGACTGCCAAGGATAGTAACGGGCAGGTGAGTTGCGGCCTTCGCAACCGCTATAGTCGGGGCCGAGCGAAAAAAAGAAGGTGGCCCCGGCAGCATGACGCTGGAGTTGTTCTGTCAGTGTGTGGATGCCGTGTCGTGCGCCTTGGTAAGTGCCGACATCGATTTTAATGGCAATGCGTTTCATGCGTCCAAGCAGTATGTGGTGGCCAGGCGGCTGGAGATAAAGCGGCTGGAAGGTGGTTGTTTGTTTGGGTGGTTTGGCTTGGGGTCAGGCCATGAGCAGGGCCGCCGCGGCACGCCGTCCTTCGTTGATCAGGACGTTGTAGGTGCGGCATGCAGCAGGGGTGTCCATGATTTCGAGGCTGCGTCCCAACTGGAGCAGCGGGCGCATGATCTCTGGCGTGGGGAAGCGCTGTTGCGCGCCAGTTCCCAGAATGAGGATGGGTTCGTCGAGTGCCGCCAACCACTCGAAATCAATGCGACTGAGTGTGGCAAAGTCTGCGGCGGTCCAGTCAGGCACGAGGCGGTCGGGGAGAACGAGCACATTCCGGGTGTGACGAACGGCGTTGATGCTGACATAACCGTCACCGTAAGCGGTAAAAGCGTTAAGGCCTACCGCTTTCTCGATCTGGAGTTTCATAAAATTGCGATGCCCAAGGCGATAAAGTAGGATTATAGCTTTTCGCCGTCGTGTTTTTGCCGTTCATGTGCGCCAATCTCGGCGCTAACGGAGCACGGTTCGTTGCCAAGGAAGACTCAGATGAAACCCGTACTCAAATCGAACAAGCTGGCCAACGTCTGTTATGACATCCGTGGACCTGTCCTGCAACAGGCCAAGAAGATGGAGGACGAGGGGCAGAAGATCATCAAGCTCAATATCGGGAACCTTGGGGTCTTTGGCTTCGATGCCCCGGAGGAAATTCGGCTCGACATGATCCGCAATCTGCCCAATGCGGCGGGGTATTCCGATTCCAAAGGAATTTTTTCCGCGCGTAAGGCGGTCATGCACTATTCCCAGGAGAAACAGATCAAGGGCGTGACCCTGGAGGATATATACATCGGCAACGGCGCTTCAGAATTGATCGTCATGGCCATGAACGCGTTGCTTAATCCTGGCGACGAGGTCTTGGTGCCGGCGCCGGATTATCCGCTATGGACGGCGGCGGTCAGCCTGTCGGGAGGTACACCGCGGCACTACCTGTGCGACGAACAAAATGGCTGGTTGCCGGATATTGACGACATTCGCGCCAAAATTACCCCGACGACCAAGGCGATCGTGGTCATTAACCCGAACAATCCAACTGGCGCGCTTTATCCCGATGATCTGTTGCTAGAAATCATTGCCATCGCCCGTCAGCATGGCCTCATTATTTATGCTGATGAGATTTATGACAAGGTTCTCTATGACGGTGAAAAGCATACCGCGATGGGGGCCTTGTCCGAAGATGTGCTGACCATCAGCTTCAATGGTTTGTCGAAGAACTACCGTTCTTGCGGTTATCGCGCCGGCTGGATGATCGTTTCAGGCGACAAGCGTGATGCCAAGGATTACATCGAAGGGCTGGATATGCTGGCCTCGATGCGCCTGTGTGCCAATGTCCCGGCCCAGTACGGTATCCAGACGGCGCTTGGCGGCTATCAGAGCATCAACGATCTCGTTGCGCCGGGCGGGCGTTTGTGTCGGCAGCGCGATCTGGCGCACGAGTTGATCACCGCGATTCCCGGCGTTACCTGCGTCAAGCCGAAGGCGGCGTTGTACATGTTCCCCCGTCTTGACCCGGCGGTCTATCCGATCAAGGACGATCAGGCTTTCGTTGCGGAACTCTTGCGTGAGGAAAAGGTCCTGTTGGTGCAAGGGAGCGGCTTCAACTGGCCCCATCCTGACCATTTTAGACTGGTTTTCCTGCCGCATGAAGACGATTTGCGCGAGG
>CAZHFS010000335.1:0-3634 GCA_964531885.1 uncultured Propionivibrio sp. | reverse complement strand
GGCCGAGACTGCGTGAAGAACTGGCCCTCTACCCGGGGCCGCGCCTTGCCGATGGGCAGCCAAGTTGGGTGCTGCACGATCCGGTGCGCAATCTGTTCTTTCGCCTGGATTGGCTGACTTTCGAGTGCCTCAGTCGCTGGTCGCTGGCAGATCCCGAGGCAATCCTCGCTGCGATTGAGCGGGAAACCACGCTATCTCTGGGGCCGGAGGACTTGCAAGCGGTGCAGTGCTTCGTGAGCGATAACCAACTGGTGATTCCGGAAGACGTGGGTGGTTCGGTGCAACTGGCGGCTCGGCTGCGCAAGCAGAAATCAAGCTGGTGGCATTGGTTGTTGCACCACTACCTGTTCTTCCGCTTGCCCTTGGTGCGGCCTGATCGCTGGCTGGAGCACCATTTGCCACGCGTCGAGTTTTTTTATACGCCGACTTTCCGGCGCTTAACCTTCCTGGTACTCATCTTTGGCTTGATCGAAGTCTATCGCGACTGGACACAGTTTTCGGCGACGCTGGTCGATACCTTTTCTCTCGAGGGAATGCTCGGTTACGCGGTGATGCTCACTTGCGTCAAGATCCTGCACGAATTGGGGCACGCCTTCACTGCCAAACGCTTCGGCTGCCGTGTGCCGACCATGGGGGTGGCGTTTCTCGTCATGTGGCCGATGGCCTATACCGATACCAACGAGGTCTGGAAGCTTGCCGATCGTCGGCAGCGGCTGGTGGTCGCTTCGGCCGGAATCGTTACCGAGTTGAGTCTTGCCGCCTGGGCAACGGCCTTGTGGGGCATCTTGCCCGAGGGAATGCCCAAAGCGCTGGCTTTCATGCTGGCAACGACGGTCTGGGTGGCGACATTGGCCGTCAATAGCAGTCCATTCATGCGTTTTGACGGTTATTTTTTGCTCTCCGACTGGCTGGATATTCCCAACCTGCATGGGCGGGCGTTTGCCCTGGCGCGCTGGGATTTGCGCGAGCGCCTCTTTGCGCTCGGTGAGGACAAACCAGAGCATTTTTCGCCACGACGGGAACGGGCTCTTATCCTTTTTGCCTGGGGCACCTGGTTGTACCGCCTGCTGCTATTCATCGGTATTGCGGTGCTGGTCTACCATTATTTCGTCAAAGCCTTGGGTATACTGCTTTTCGCGGTTGAGATCGGCTGGTTTATTTTGTTGCCCTTGTGGAGCGAACTCAAGGCCTGGCAGGTGCGCTGGCCGCGCATTCGACAGCAGGCACGCTTTCGGTGCACCTTGGTTGTCAGCGTGTTATTACTCTTGGTGTTTTTCGTGCCTTGGCCAACGCGGCTTGCGACCTCCGGGCTGCTTAAGCCAGCCGAGGGGTTCCCTGTCTATGCCCCCGCTGGTGCTCAAATCGTGGCTTTGCCGTATGCAAACGGTGTGCGGGTCGAAGCGGGCGACCTCCTGGTGCACTTGGCTTCGGCCGAATTGCAGCAACGCTGGGCCAGAGCGCAGGCTCGCATGGAGTCCTTACGCTGGCAGGCCGCTGTGGCTGGGCTGGATGGCGAGCAACGCCAGAACCTGCTGCTCTTGCAGGAAGAAAGAGCGTCGGCAGAAGCCGAGTTGGGCAGTGTCGAGGCCGAGTTGCCAAAGTATGCGCCGCGTGCCCCGTTTTCCGGACGACTGATTGATCTGGACCCCGATCTAAAGCCGGGTACTTGGGTTTCTCGTAATGAAAAACTGGCCTCCCTGGTGCGCGAGAATGACTGGGTCGTCGAAGCACTTCTTGACGAGGATGCCGTGCGCCGTGTGAACCTCGGTGATCGCGCGTCTTTTATGGCCGATGGTGTGGCTGGTGGGCTGGTTCGTCTGCGGGTTCAGGCGGTTGACCATGATGCCACGCGCGTACTATCCGACGCGGTGCTGGCGACCCAATTCGGAGGTGGCGTTCTGGCTCGTGAAAAAAATGGTCAGTTTGTGCCCGAACGTGCGACCTTCCGGGTGCTCCTCACGGCGAGCGAGGTTCCGTCTGAGCTTGTCGGCGCAAGTTGGCGCGGCAGGGTGGTCATCCACGGTGATTGGGAAGCACCAGGCTGGCGTTTCCTGCGTTCGGCGCTCGCCCTGCTGTGGCGTGAGGCTGGGTTTTGACGATACGGACGCCGCCATGTTGCCAGCCGTGTCCAGGCCTCAAGTTTTAATGGCACTGTCCGTTACAGGGACATTGGCAGGATCTTCTGCCGCCCCCTCCGGAAAATGTTGTGAGCCGCAACCTGAACACCTACAGCAACAGTCATCGTCCCGTGCGCCGGACGCAGCGCCGCGCGCAACCCGGGCGTGGGTGTCTGGCGGCAAAGCACCTGGCGACAGGGCTGGGGGCGGATACTGCGTCGCTTGCCCCTCAAGCCGTGTACCGCATGCCGGCCGGGGTTGTCCGCGAGGCGGGCATGCTTGAGCTGCTCGCCGCGGAAGCGCGCATTGCCAAGCTGGAAGCCGAGTTGGCCGCGGCCCGTTGTGCGGCAACGACCGATCCGCTCACCGGGGCACTCAACCGGCGCGGATTTGCTGCGGTCTGTGAGGGGGAACTCGGTCGGGCGCGCCGCAAAGGGCTGTCGATGGCTTTGGCGCACCTTGATCTCGACGAGTTCAAACAGATCAATGACCGCTACGGGCATGGTATTGGCGATCTCGCTTTGCAGCATCTGGTGCGTTCGCTGGCCAGTGGCATGCGTCCGGGCGATGTGCTGTGCCGCTTTGGTGGTGAGGAATTCGTGATTCTCCTGCCGGAAACCGGGCTTGACGAAGCTGTCGCCACACTGTGTCGGCATCTGTCTGATCTGGCTGCGGCGCCGGTGCCGGGGACGGCATGCACGCTGACTTTCAGTGCAGGCGTGGTGTGCGTGCAGCCGGAAGAGTCGGTGGAGGCTGCATTGCAGCGCGCCGATGCGGCCACATATACCGCCAAACGGGGCGGTCGCAACCGGATCGAACGCGGCTAAAACGTCCTTGTCGTCCTGGGTGGTTGGGCAGTGGATTGCGCCGGGCGTGCTAAACTCGCAGTCCCTTGTCGTTAATTCCCTTGCCTAAGCCCGAACCATGCGTTACCTGTCGACCCGTGGCGATGCCCTGAGCGCATCCAAAAAATCATTTACCGAGATTCTGCTGGGTGGTCTTGCCCCAGATGGGGGGTTGTACCTGCCGGAATCGTATCCGCAGGTGACGCGGGCCGAACTCGATGCCTGGCGTTCTCTGTCGTATGCGGAACTGGCCTTTGCTGTGCTCTCCAAGTTCATTGACGACATTCCTGCTGACGACCTCAAGGCAATCTGCGACAAGACCTATACCGCCGAGGTGTATTGCCATTGCCGCTCAGGGGGTAATGCTGAAGACATCACTCCGGTGCGCTGGCTTGAACCCGGCCTTGGTCTCCTCGAACTGTCCAATGGCCCGACGCTGGCCTTCAAGGACATGGCCATGCAGCTCTTGGGCAACCTGTTCGAGTACGTGCTCGAAAAACGCGGCGAAGAGATCAATATTCTGGGGGCAACGTCAGGCGATACGGGCTCGGCCGCCGAGTACGCGATGCGCGGTAAGCATGGCGTGCGGGTCTTCATGCTCTCCCCGCATGGACGCATGAGCGCTTTTCAGCGTGCGCAGATGTATTCGCTGCAGGATGCGAACATCTTCAA
>CAZHFS010000334.1:0-3634 GCA_964531885.1 uncultured Propionivibrio sp. | reverse complement strand
GCCAATGTGCCGGTATTGGATACCGGTGCGCGTGGCGCGACGACGACCTTTGTCGAGCGCGGCATCGGAGATGTGCTGATCGCCTGGGAGAACGAGGCCTGGCTGGCGGTGAAGGAAATCGGCCCGCACAAGGTCGAGATCGTTGTGCCGTCGGTGTCGATCCTGGCCGAGCCGAGCGTGACCCTGGTCGATCGTCATGCCGATAAACACGGGACGCGCGAGATCGCCCAGCGATATCTGGAGTTTCTCTACTCGCCCGAGGGGCAAAAAATCGCCGCCAAGCATTATTACCGGCCGCGTGATGCCAAGGTGGCGGAGGCTGGAGCGTTGCCCAAGCTGACGCTGTTTACGGTCGACGAGGTTTTTGGCGGCTGGCGCAAGGCGCATGCGGCGCATTTTCGCGAGGGCGCCAGTTTCGACCAGATCTTTACCCGCCGTTAGAAACAGCCCCATTATTACGTTTCATTTCCATCGTTTGCTCATCGTTTCGGAGGAATGTCCATGGCTCTCAATATTGCCAACAATGTGACCGACTTGATCGGGAACACGCCGCTCGTCAAACTTAATCGCCTTTCGGCCGGTATTGACGGGACGATCGCCGTCAAACTCGAGTTCTTCAATCCGGCGCACAGCGTCAAGGACCGCATCGCCGCAGCGATGATCGACGCCGCCCAGGCGGCCGGCAAGATCGGGCCCGAGACCGTGGTGCTTGAACCGACCTCGGGCAATACCGGCATCGGCCTGGCCATGGTTTGCGCGGCGAGGGGAATCAAATGCTGCTTCGTTATGCCCGAGACCATGAGTCGCGAACGCCGCCTGCTCCTTAAGGCCTACGGCGCCGAACTGGTTCTGACACCGGGACCTGACGGTATGGGTGGGGCGATCCGGCGGGCGCAGGAGATGGCCGCTGCCGATGCCCGCTACTTTATCCCGCAGCAGTTCGAGAATCCGGCCAATCCGGCGATTCACCGCGCCACGACAGCTGAAGAAGTGTGGCGTGATACCGATGGCCAGGTCGACATCTTCGTGGCAGGGATTGGTACCGGCGGAACGATCACTGGCGTCGGCGAAGTGCTCAAGGCCCGCAAGCCAGGGGTGCAAGTGATTGCCGTCGAACCGGATGCTTCGCCCGTCTTGTCGGGCGGGGCGAAAGGGCCGCATCCGATTCAGGGGATCGGCGCCGGTTTTGTACCGGCCGTGCTCAACGTCAAGGTGTTCGACGAAGTGGTGCGGGTGACCGCCGACGATGCCTTCGCCACCGCACGCCGGATGGCCACGGAGGAAGGGCTGCTGGTCGGGATTTCTTCGGGCGCGGCGGTGTGGGCGGCGTTGCAGGTTGCCGCGAGGCCGGAAAACGCGGGTAAACTGACGGTAGTCGTCATCCCCTCGTTCGGCGAGCGTTACCTTTCAACCCAACTCTACGCACATCTGGAGGTTTAGCATGGTGGCTTCGGGCACCGCGTTTGATTTTGAACTCGTGCCCGACCGGCGCGGCAGCGACTCCGTCAAATGGAACAAGTACGCGGGACGTGACATCCTGCCGCTCTGGGTAGCCGATATGGATTTTGCTTCGCCACCTGCGGTGCTGTCTGCGTTGCAGGCGCGCGTGGCACGCGGTGATCTGGGCTATGCCGAGCCTTGGCCTGCCCTGGTCGAGACGGTCAGGTCGTACTGTCTGCATCAGTACGATTGGCAGATCGAGGCAGAGTGGCTGGTGTGGCTGCCTGGCCTGGTGTGTGGCATCAACCTCGCTTGCCGGAGCGTCGAGGGTGATGTGCTGACTGCGACCCCGGTCTATCCGCCTTTCCTTTCTGCCCCTGGGTTGGCCGGGCGGGCCTTGGCGCGGGTGCCATTGCGTGAAGAGGGCGGGGTCTGGGGATGGGATTTCGCGGCACTGGAAGCCGCGCTGACGCCGTCAACGCGCTTGCTTCTGCTGTGCCACCCGCACAATCCGGTGGGGCGTGCCTGGCGCGATGAGGACCTGAGCGCGTTGGCCGACTTCGCGGCGCGGCATGATTTGATTGTTTGTTCGGATGAAATCCATTGCGATCTGGTGCTTGATGCTGGGCGTCAGCATGTGCCTTACGCTCGCCTGAACGGGGCGGCGGCCAGGCACAGCATCACCCTGATGGCCCCCTCCAAGACCTACAACATCGCGGGCTTGGGGTGTTCGCTGGCGATCATCCCCGATCCGGAATTGCGGCGCCGCTACCGCTCGGCGATGCGCGGCATCGTACCGGACGTCAATGTGCTAGCCCTGACCGCGTGTGCGGCAGCCATGCAGGACGGCGAACCCTGGCGGCAAGCACTGCTCGGCGTACTGCGGGCCAACCGAGATCGGGTCAAAACCGCCGTGGATGCCATGCCCGGCTTGCGCATGGGGCACGTGGAGGCAACCTACCTGGCTTGGATCGATGCCTTGGGCCTGGGTGTCGAATCGCCTTGCCGTTTCTTCGAAAACGCTGGCGTTGGTTTATCGGATGGCGCTGACTTCGGCTTGCCTGGCTGGGTTCGCCTCAATTTCGGGTGTACGCCAGCCGTCCTTGAGCAAGCCCTGCAGCGCATGCGGGAGGCCTGTCTGGCACGCACCGCTTGATCGGCTCATTTGCAAGACGGCAGTTCTAGGGTAGTCTCCGCCCTTCGTAACAAAACCATAAAAACTATTGGCTGGGGACATGACAAGGCAGGAAGAAGGGCGCAGCACGTACGACAGGACGTGGGGGATACTCCTGTCCGTCGCTGTGCTCGGTTTTGCCTTGACCTTTGGCATGGCGCGGCACACCGCCCAGAACGCCGCCGATCGCCTAGCCCAACGCTTTGAACTGGTGGCGCGTGAGCGGGCGACCGATATCGTCGATGCTTTCCAGATTCCGCTTGAACAATTAGCAGCCGTTTCCCGCTTGTTTGAAAGCGTTGGCGGTGTCGAGCGCGATGTTTTCGAGAGTTTTTCCGAACCGATCATCCGTCGGCACGGCGTGAGCGGCATCCGCTGGGCCCCGCTGATCTACCCGATGGAGCGAGCCGAGTTCGAGCGCAGCGGGCGGGAGCTATGGGGGAGTGGCTTTTCACTGCGGGAAAGCGACGAGGAGGGTTACTTCCATCATGCAGAATCCCGCGAAAATTATTTTCCTGTTTTGTTTTCCTTGCCCCGTGAGCACGCGCTGAAGGGGGTTGGCGTCGACCTGCTGATGGTTCCGGATCGGGGGGCGATTATCGTCCAGGCGATTGAGCAAGGGCGTGCCGTGGCCAGCCTGGTGGGCCAGGCCATCGGTGATGATGCGCCGTCCGGCGATGTCGTGGCGGTGGCGCTGCCCGTTTATCGAGGCGGCGTCGTGCCAGAAAGTGCGGAAGACAAACGCCGGGATGCACGTGGGGTGGTTCTGGGGCTGCTCGATTTCGGCACGTTGTTCGATTCAGCCAATGCCCGAGGCGCGAAGAATGATTTGCGCGTTTCGCTCTATGACCGCGAGCAACCCTCGGTCCCGATCCGCCACTGGTTTCCCGAAGGCAGTAAGCAGACCGAGCTGTCCGGGCTGGAAACGTTGGTGTACACCCACGACATCGAGCTTGCCAACCGCAAGCTCTTCGTGCGCGTCGTGGCCGAGCCGTCCTGGCTTCAGGCCAATACGCCGCG
>CAZHFS010000333.1:0-3659 GCA_964531885.1 uncultured Propionivibrio sp. | reverse complement strand
CGCTGGGCGGCGCCGTTCGCCGACCTCGGGGTCGACCTCGCCCCCTTCCGCCCGGCCAACTGCGGTTTTGATGTCGCCTGGAGCGAACACCTCGCCACCCGCCACGCCGGCGACCCGGTGAAACCCGTCGCCGCAATGCTGTCCCCGGACGGCAGCGGCTATCGCCAGGGCGAGTTCGTGATCTCCGCAACCGGCGTCGAAGGCAGCCTGATCTACGCCCTGGCCGCACCGCTGCGCGATGCACTCGAACAGACGGGCCAGGCCACGCTGTGGCTCGACCTTTTGCCCGCGCATTCGGCAGAGCGGGTCGCCGCCGAGGTCGCGCATCCGCGCGGCACGCGCTCGCTCTCCAGCCACCTCGGCAGCCGGCTCGGGATCAAAGGCGTCAAACTCGCGCTGGTGCACGAATGCCTGCCGCGCGAGGCCATCGCCGACCCGGCGCAACTGGCGCGCGGCCTCAAGGCCCTGCCGCTCAGGCTGGCCGCGCCGCGCCCGCTCGACGAGGCGATCAGCACGGCCGGCGGAGTGCGCTTTGCCGCACTCGACGCGGGCTTCATGCTGCGCGCCCACCCCGGCCTGTACTGCGTCGGCGAAATGCTGGACTGGGAAGCGCCGACCGGCGGCTACCTGCTCACCGCCTGCCTGGCCAGCGGCCTCGCCGCCGGACGCGCCGCAGCTCAAAGCCTGCGCCTAGGCCACCTGCCGACCGGGGACTGAACATGTGCCTGGCTGAAAGTGCCATCCCATCCACCATTTCATGCGCCCTGCAACGCCGCGGCAACGCCCTGTGGATGCGCCTTGCCGGCCTGATTGCTTTACTTGCTCTGCTGTTCTCGCCCCCCACGCGTGCGGCGGAGCACTATGACCTCCTGCCCGGCAGCGACCTCGCCACGCCGGTCTACGTGCGCGATTCCGGGCGCACCGGGCCGACCGTGCTGATCGTGGCCGCGATCCACGGCGACGAAGTAGCCGGCCACCATGCCGCCGAGGCACTGCGCCGTGAAACCCCGGCGCGCGGGCGCTGGATTATCGTTCCCACCGCCCACCGCCGCGCCTTCACGGCCGGGCTGCGTACCACCTACGACATGCCTGACCTCAACCGCAGCTTCCCCGGCTCGGCCCACGGCGCCGCCTCGGCCCGGCTGGCCGATGCCTTGCTCGGACTCGTCGCACGCTACCGCCCGGTGCTGGTGCTCGACCTGCACGAAGCGCTGCCAGTGCGCGATGGTGTGGCCAACGAACTGGCCAACAGCCTGATCATCAGCGAATCGCAAGGCACCGGGGCAACCGATGCAAGCGGACTCTCGGCTGCCGAACTCGCGCTCGACTTAAGCGAAGGCCCACCCTTGCCCGGCGGCCAAACGCTCACGCTGCTCGCCGGTGCACCGACCGGCAGCTTCAACCGGGTGGCCTCGGAACGCTACGTGGTGCCGGTGATCACCGTCGAAAGCAACCGCGGCGAAGCGCTTAGCGCACGCATCGACTACCACCGGACCATCGTCCGCCGCCTGCTCGAGGCCATCGGAGGCGCGCCGCGATGAGCCTCGTCACCGGTGCCACGGTGGGGGCCTGCCTCGCCTATCTCGGCGCCCTGGCCTTTGAGCAGCGCCGCGCCAGGCGCCACCGCGCGGCGATTGCCCACGTCGTGCATGTCAACGGCATCCGCGGCAAATCGTCGGTGAGCCGCCTGATCGACGCCGGGCTGCGTGCCGGCGGCCGGCGCGTGCTGACCAAGACCACCGGCACACGGCCGATTTTCATCGACGTCGACGGCCACGAACAGCCGGTCCGAAGGCGCGGCCAGCCGAGCATCCGCGAGCAGCTCGCGACGCTGCAACGCGCGGTGCGACAGGGCGCCGAGGTGCTGGTCGTCGAATGCATGGCCGTGCTGCCCGAATACCAGCAGACGAGCGAAGAACGCATGCTGCGCGCCGACGTGGCGGTGATCACCAACGTGCGTCCCGACCACCCCGAGGAAATGGGCCACGACCTGGACGATGTGGCCGCCGCGCTCGCCCTCACGCTGCCGACCGGCGGCGCGGCGTTCACCGCCGATGCCGCGTATGCCGATTTTTTTGCCGCCCGCGCCGCGCAGAAAGGCAGCACCTGCTCCTTCGCCGCGCCCTGCCACGACGACCCGCCGGATTTTGCCGAGAACGTCGGCCTCGCCCTCGCCGTCTGCGAATTCCTCGGTGTGCCGCGCGCCGTGGCGCTCGCCGGCATGCGCCACTACCGGCGCGACCCCGGCGTGTTCTCGGTGCAAACCCATACCACGCCGGGTGGCGGCACGCTCACCGTGCTCAATGCCCTGGCCGCCAACGACCCGGCCTCGGCCGCGCAGCTCCTCGCCCACGCCGAGGCCGCCGGCCAATTTCCGGCGAGCGCGGAAAACAGCTGGCGGCTGCTGCTGATCAACAACCGCTACGACCGCCCGGCACGCACCCTGCAGTTCGTCGATTTCGCCGTCGATCACGCCAGCCGCTTCGACGCTTTCATCCTCTGCGGCCACGCCCGTGCCCTGGTCGGCCGCCGTCTGCGCCAACACGGCATCGCCGCCGAGCGACTGCTCGAAATCAAACGATTTGCTGAGCTACCCAGCCTGCTCTGCGACTACAGCCCTGGCATGAACGCCACCGTATTCGCCGTCGGCAACATCGTCGGCAGCGGCCAGGAAAGCTTGCCGACCACCACCCACGCCAGCGGAAAACCGGATGTCCGATGAACTGATCATTTTTGGCGTACTTGCCAGCATCGCCTTTCTCGAGCTCACGCAGATCTCCCCCGGCGGCGTCATCGTCCCGGGTTACATTGCCCTGCTGCTCGACGACCCCTGGCGCGTTGTCGCCACCATCGTGCTCAGCCTGCTCACCTGGGGCGCCGTGCGCCTGCTGTCCGAGCACGTCATCCTCTTCGGGCGGCGGCGCTTTGCGGTGTTCATCGTGGTCAGCTTCCTGCTGCGCTGGCTCTTCGGCCTGATTAGCGCCGAGGCCGAGTTGCCCATCACCGCGGCTGTGGTCATCGGCTACCTCGTGCCCGGCATCCTGGCGCACGAAATCGACCGGCAGGGCGCGGTCAAGACGCTGGCCTCGATGCTGCTCGTCGCCATCTGCCTGCGCCTTCTCGCCCTTGCCTTTACCAGCCTCGGCGGGTTCTGACATGCTTCGCCCGCGCTGGGAACGCCGCGACTGGCTGCTCATCGCCGCGCTTGCCGTCGCCGCCACGGGCTACGGGCTGCGCGATACCTACACCGAGTATCGCCCGTCGCCCTGGCACGCTGAAATGCTCGCCGCCGCGCGTCACGCCGAGGCCGCGCACCAGGCCATCCGCTCCGACAAGGCGGCGCGCGGCATCGCCATCGACCGCGCCGACGACCCCAACGCCACCGGCCTCATCGGCCTGCGCTGGAGCGGCATGACCACCACCCTCGGCGTACTCGAAGCCAAGCGCACCACGACCAACCCCAACTTCGCCGCCCTCGCCGTCGCCCTGCTCAAGGACTGCGGCGCCAAGCCGGGGGAGCGCGTGGCGCTGAACCTCTCGGCGTCCTTCCCGGCGCTCAATATCGCCGTGCTCGCGGCGGCCGACACACTGGGGTTGGAGACGGTGAGCATCGCCTCGCTCGGCGCCTCGATGTGGGGCGCCAACGACCCGGCCTACAC
>CAZHFS010000332.1:0-3665 GCA_964531885.1 uncultured Propionivibrio sp. | reverse complement strand
GTCTATTTCGACTCGGTGACGATGTTCGTCTTCTTCCTGCTTGGCGGGCGCTATCTGGAGATGACTGCCCGCCAGCGTGCGGTCAGCGTTACCGAGGCGCTGGCCAAGTTGATGCCGGCGTTTGCCCAGCGCATCGCCGGTTACCCTGGTGAGCGCGAGGCGCGGCAGGTGATGGTGTCCGAGCTGGTGCCTGGTGACGTGGTGCTGATCCGTCCGGGGGAGGCGATTCCGGCCGACGGTGTCGTCGTTGAGGGTGTCAGCAGCGCCGACGAGGCGCTGCTCACCGGCGAGAGCGTGCCACAGGCCAAGGCACCGGGCGCGGCGCTGACCGGTGGGGCGCTCAATGTCGAGAGCCCGCTTTACATGCGTGTCACCGAAGTCGGCGAGGGAACGCGCCTGTCGGCGATCGTTCGCCTGATGGAGCGCGCGGCGCAGGAAAAACCGAAGCTCGTTGAACTGGCCGACCGCATCGCTGCGCGCTTCATCGCCGCGCTCCTTCTCGTTGCAGCGGCGGTGGCCGTCGCCTGGGCCTGGATCGACCCGGCGCAGGCCCTGTGGATCACCGTTTCGGTGCTGGTCGTGACTTGCCCGTGCGCCCTGTCGCTGGCTACCCCGGTGGCGCTTACCGTGGCCAGCGGCGCACTCGCGCGAGCCGGCCTGCTGGTCACGCACGGACATGCCATCGAGACGCTGGCGCGGGCGACGCACTTCGTTTTCGACAAGACCGGCACGCTGACCCGTGGCGAACTGACGCTGCGCGAAACCCTGCCGCTCGGCCGGCTGTCGGTGGATGACAGTCTGGCCTTGGCGGCGACCCTCGAAAGCACCTCGGAACACGCCATCGGACGGGCCCTGCAGACCGCCTGCAAGGCGCATGCAGCGGCGCTCCCAGGGGCGAGCCTGGAGGATGTGCGCAATGTGCCGGGCAGTGGTCTGGTCGCCATAACAGGTGGGTTGGAACTGCGCCTCGGGCGGCCCGCCTTTGTCGGCGAACTGCATGGCCAGCCGTTGCCACCAGTCGCTGCAACGTTGCTGGCGTGCGGCGAGACGGTGGTGGCGCTCGGCGATGCGAACGGCTGGCTGGCCCTTTTCCGTCTTGGCGACGCAGTACGCCCCGAAGCGGCAGCGCTGATCGCCACGCTGCGCGCCGATGGTCGCAAGGTGACCTTGCTCACTGGCGATGCCCGGCCGGTCGCCGAGCGGGTGGCGCGGGCGCTGGGCATCGATGACGTGCATGCCGAAGTGTCGCCGCAGGGCAAGCATGATTTTGTCGTCGCACAGCAAACTGGCGGCGCCGTGGTGGCAATGGTTGGTGACGGCATCAACGATGCGCCGGTGCTGGCTAAGGCGCAGGTTTCTGTGGCGATGGGCGGCGGCGCGCAGTTGGCTCGGACCCAGGCCGATCTTGTCCTGCTTTCCGAGAACCTCGATCACCTGCGGCATGGCTATCGCCTGGCGCGCCGGACGCTGCGCGTCATTCGGCAGAATTTGTGGTGGTCCTTCGCTTACAATTTCGTCGCCTTGCCCCTGGCCATGGTCGGTCTGGTGACCCCGTGGATGGCCGGGATCGGGATGTCCGGCAGTTCGCTGCTGGTGGTCATGAACTCGTTGCGCCTGCAGCGCCCCGTCGACGATTGAGCGGAAACGACGCGCCATGGAAATTCTTTATTTCTTGATCCCGATCTCGGTGCTCCTGGTTTTCTTTATTGGTTTCCTTTTCTGGTGGTCGCTGCGCAGCGGGCAGTACGATGACCTCGAAGGCCCAGGTTATCGCGTGTTGATGGACGACGATAAAGCGCGGGGCGTCACGCCGAAGAAAATTCAGGAAGAAGGGCAGGAAAACCCGGCGGTGGCCGGTGAGCCTCCGGGACTGGACGGGGCGCGCCCCAAGGATTGAGCCGGGAGTGGCTATTCCTGATGACGGTTCTGTCTTGGTGCGGGGAGTCGCCCTGTGTCCGCTTTGCCGCCGGGTTTGCGCTCAGCTTTCCTGAGCCACCATTTCCAGGCGAACAATGTCGGCGTCGTAGAAACGGCTGCCAGGTTCGCGCCGGACCAGCAGGCGTTCACGCTGGAATGCCGCGATGATGCGGCTGGCTGTTTCGATGGTCGTGCCGAGCATCAGCCCGAGGTCTTCGCGGCTGAAGTTGAAGACGCGGTTGCTTTCGCCATCGCGCAGGTGCAGCAGAAGCCTGGCCATGCGCACCCGGGCCGGGGCGCCGGTGCTGGTCATGTCCACGATCCATTGTTCGGTTTCTTGCAACGCAGTTTGCCAGCGTTGCATGAGGTTCCACTGGAATCCCGCCTGCTCAAGGCAGAGTTGGCGAACGGCGCGGACCGGGGTGCGGCAGGCATGGACATCCCCCACGGCCACCGCGGTATGGGCAAACTTGCCTGACAACACGCCTTCGATTCCAGCGACATCGCCCGGCTTGAGCACGCGCACGATGCGTGGCTCGCCGTTCCACGAGTTGGCGAGGAGTTTGATGACCCCGGTACGCAAAACCCACATGTACTCTGCCTCGTCGCCGCGTTCATACAGCCGTGTCTCAGAGGCGTATTGGGTATTTGTGACGTCAATGTGCAGTCCGGCCACCGCATCGGGGGGAAGTCCGGCAAAGAACGAGTTCTCCCGGCCGTCGCAGGCCAGGCAGTTGCTGTTGCCTCGCCAGGCGGTGCAAGTTCTCAGATTGGTCACGTGGGGGCCTGCGGTTGTCAGAGAGATTGGCCAGTGAGAGGTGGGTGATAAGGAGGTTTTTGCTTGGGTATTTTGGGTTTCGATGCAATAAAGCCACAAAATTTTTCTGGGTATTTTAGTCGGATTTGCGTTGTCCGGTTGATCTGCGTCAATTTGTGTTTGCGGGGTTGGCCAGGGTGTGGCGCTAAAGCCACGGTGTATTCCGTGGGGCTGTCTGAGCTGTTTCTTGACTGATTGATCTAAATCAATCATGATCGCGTTATAACTACTATGACAGCATGGTTGTTTTGTTGCTCGAAAAAAAGAAACGCGTGTAGATTGAGCTGTGGCACGTGCGGCCAGATTCCTGGTGTGGAAAAGCGGGGAGAAAGATGTCCTCCCTTTTTATTTCTTGATCCAGAGAACTCTTGGTCTGCCGGTTTGTCTTGAGCGGGGCATATTTCAACTCAATGACCGGCGCTGGGCCACGGTGTGGCCGGGGTGTTTTCGGGCGGCGAATTGGACAGATTCTTTCGAAAACTATGAGGTGGGTCCATGTCGGATACTCAGTCAACGTATAACTACAAGGTGGTACGGCAATTCACCGTGATGTCCGTAATCTGGGGCATCGTCGGCATGCTGGTCGGGGTGATTATCGCCGCCCAGCTGGTCTGGCCGGAGCTCAATGTCGGCTTCCTGCATTTCGGGCGTTTGCGTCCGCTGCATACCAACGCGGTGATTTTTGCCTTCGGCGGCTGCGCGTTGATGGCGACCTCGTATTACGTGGTGCAGCGTACCTGCCATACCCGTCTGTTCTGCGACAAGCTGGCGGCCTTCACCTTCTGGGGTTGGCAGACGGTGATCGTCCTGGCGGCGATCACTTTGCCGCTGGGCATCACGTCCGGCAAGGAGTACGCCGAACTCGAGTGGCCGATCGACATCCTGATCGCCGTCGTGTGGGTTGCCTACGCCATCGTCTTCTTCGGCACGA
>CAZHFS010000331.1:0-3671 GCA_964531885.1 uncultured Propionivibrio sp. | reverse complement strand
CCGCACGCCGCGAGGCCGATCTTGACCGCTTGGCCGACGCCGTCGAACAGCACCTCGATCTCGCCCAACTGGAGCGCTGGCTACCGGGGATTGCAGGGATCGTGCCCCCGCGTTAAACCGGGCCGCAGGGCTTCGCCTATGCGGCGGCACCGCCCCTCGCACGCGAGGGGAGGACGTGTGCATCCGGAACATTACCTTGCACCGCTTTGGATGCCACCACGCACGCCCGTGGTGCATGCCTGCACGCCCCGGGCATTGTTCGTCCAATTACCCACAACGCACGCACAGGTATTCGGCCATCTAAGGCATTGATCGAAGATCGGAAATGCCGAATGCAATAATATACGCATGGCATTTGCGGAAAAATGGCATGGGGATTGCTCTGATCAGTCCATTCTGACTTTTTGCAAGCACCATGATTTCGACAGACCAACAGGCCAAGACTGCCCTGGCCGGGAAATGGCATTCTTCTGAAGACCAGGCCAACACATCGATTACGCGCTTTGGGAAACATGTTCTGTGCAGTCATTTCCAGCCCGTCGTCAGCCTTTCGATGCAACGGGCGGTGGGCTACGAAGCCTTGCTACGAGGAGCCACCGCCGATGACAGCCTCGTCTTTCCGGGCGAGATATTTACCAATCTGAGTGCAGCGGAAAGGAAGCGCCTCGATCATCTGACACACCAGATGCACCTGAATAATTTCCAGGGATTGGTGGACGCTCCACACTGGCACTTCCTGAACATGACCTCGGAGGTCTTCCTCGAAGCACGGCACGCAAAGTCGAATCAGTCTTTCGGCGATCTGCTGGCACGCCTGAATTACCCCGCGCATCGCGTCGTCATCGAAGTTCTCGAAGATGCGGTCGAAGATGCCCGGGAAATCCACTCGGCCGTGGCTTACTTCCGGGAACTCGGCTGCCTGATCGCCCTCGATGACTTCGGTGCGGGCAGTTCCAATTTCGACCGGGTATGGACGATCCGTCCACAGATCGTCAAGCTCGACCGCAGCGTGATTCGCCAGTCCGCTGCAAATGCGCGCGTACGTCGAACACTGCCACAACTGATTTCCTTATTGCATGAGGCCGGAGCAATGGTTCTCATCGAGGGCATCGAAACCGCTGACGAAGCCTACATCGCCCTCGACGCCAACGCCGACTTTGCCCAGGGATATTTATTTGGCAGGCCGGCACCGCGCCCCGCCGACCCGGTGCAAATCAGCCGTTCAATCGACACGGTCTGGCAACAATTCGATCGCCGGGTCGTCGAGGAAAGTCGCGCCCAGAAGGAAACGCTCACCGAATACATGAATGCGATCGGCAACGCTTCGGTTTTCCTTTCCGTCGGACGGGGCATGGACGAGGCCTGCCATGATTTTCTCGGACTCGAACGTGCCTCGATCTGCTACCTCCTCGATGATCAGGGGCGACAGATCGGATGCAACCTATGGAGCACCCAGGCGAGCAAAGCGGATGACCCGCGCCTCGCTCCACTCAAGGAAACACATCGCGCACGCTGGTCACGTGCGCCCTATTTCCGCCGTGCGGTCGAACATTTCGGTCGTGTCCAGGTAACACGGCCCTACCTGTCGGTTTCGAGTGCGCGCCTCTGTGTCACCGTTTCAGTGAGTTTCCGTCAGAACGAACAACTCCAGGTCATCTGCGGCGACGTTCACTGGCCGTAAACAGCGGCGCCTCTAGCGGCACGAAAGCTGGACAGTTTTTTATTGAAATAGCGGAGTTCATGTGAAAAGCGATTCGATGCAATTGTCAGAGGAGGAAAGACACTGGCTGCCGTGGTTCGGGAAAACGGGCAAGTTGGCCATGCGCTGGGCGACACACATCAACCGGGAGAGTTGTGGCGCGTTGGAAGCTGCGTTTGAGGGCATCGCCCAAACGCGCGTGCGCCTCCTGTGCGACTGGGCTGCGCAGCAATGGGCGCATCTCGAAGGCTTTGCCAAAGCGCTGGAAGCCTCGGGGATTCCGGACACGCTCTGGCTCGCATCGCATCGGCGAATCTGTAGCGATTGCTCCGAACTGTTTGTCATCGACACCGACGGCAAGGTCCTTGCCTCCAGCCATCCTGCGCACGTGGGCCAATGCGACATCTCGCGTACAGCCGTTGTGGCGGCCGTCAAACAGCGCTTGCTATATGGCCCTTATATCGACCCGCTCACCCTGACATTAGGCCCGAGCACCTCCAAATTTCACGACGCAGTCACGCTGCTGTTCATGCTTTCGGTATTCCGCGACGGAGCGCTGCTCGGCGTACTTTGCGCGCGTGTCTTTAACGATGTCATCGGCGATCTGATTCAGCGGGAAGGCGGCCACGTCTTCCATGAATCGGGAGACAACTACATGTTCATGGTCGAACCGGTCTTCGACCGCAGCATCACGCCCGGCGTTGCCCTCTCGCGCTCACGCTTCGAAGACCGTTCCTTCTCGCTCGGCGACAACCTCAAGGACGGCGTGCAAACCGGGCACGGCGTAGTCAGAGTGACCGAACACACGGAGTTCGAACTGGTATTCAACGACCCGGCAACGGGCCGACTCCACCCCGGCGTACGCGAGACGATCCGTACCGGCAGCAACCTTTATGTGAAATACCCGGGCTATTCAGACTATCGTCATATTCCGGTGATCGGCAAAGGGGTGAGTTTCCAGATGCCCGGTTCGCCGGACACATGGGGGATGATGTGCGAGGCCGATCTGGAGGAGGTGTACCGGGTACGACCGCTAAGTTATCGTAGCAGCCGGGCCTTGCTCTGCGGCGTCGCCTGGATCTCGGCATCGGCCGTCGCGGCAACGCTGGCGTTTGACCTCGACACCACTCAATCACTCTTGGCGCAAAGCGCATTCCTGTTGGCCGGCGCAGTGCTTTTCCACTACCGGCACCTGGTCAAATTATCACGTCGGGTCGCCTCGACCGCGCGTACCGTACAGACAATTGCGGAAGGGGGCGGCAACCTTTCGATCCGATTCGACAAACCGGCTGCGCAGCGCGACGAGATCAGCACGGCAGCACAATGGATCAACAACCTCATTGACAGCATGGAAGGCCTGCTTTCCCGCGTGAGCGCGATCAACACCGAAGTCAGCCAGGCCAATCGGGCGCAGGTGTGTGCAAGCCAGGCGACGAGCGCGCGCGCGCAGGAAGTCTTCGATTCGACGCGTACGATTCTCGACTCTTTGCAGAATCAGATGCATGAAATCAGCACGGCCTCTAAACAGGCGAACGGCATGCAGTCCGACATGACACGTGTGTTCGCTGATGGACAACAGCAATTCGAGGCACTGCAACAGATGTCGGGCACCATTCGCGAGCGGATCACGCACTCAGCCCTGACGATCGGCGAATTGCAGCAACGTACCGCAGAAATCGACCAGATCGTCCTTGTGATCAAGGAAATTGCCGACCAGACCAATCTGTTGGCGCTGAATGCCGCCATCGAAGCCGCCCGTGCAGGCGAGTCCGGACGCGGCTTCGCGGTTGTTGCCGACGAAGTGCGCAAACTAGCCGAACGAACGCGTGCGGCCACACAGCAAATCGGTGGCATGATCGAAGGCGTTCAAGTACAGGCCGGTCTTGCCGTCGAGGCAATGCAGAGCGGGATGTCTGAACTTGAAGCCGGACTGGCCCTTGCTGTGGACAGCGCTGGCGACCGGCGCGGCATC
>CAZHFS010000330.1:0-3674 GCA_964531885.1 uncultured Propionivibrio sp. | reverse complement strand
AGAGCGCCGGGTTGGCGATGCCGTAGGCGCCCTTGTACTCGGGCTTCTTCAGGTCATCCCAGCTCTTCGGGGCTTCCTTGATTTTCTTGGTGTTGTAGACCACCCCCAGCGTGCCCAGACGAACAGCGGTGAAGGAGCCGTCGTATTCCGGCAAGGGCTGGATCAGCGACTTGATTTCTTTCGGCATGTAGGGCTGCAACTGACCGCGCGCCTTGAGCTGATAGAAGTCTGGGACTTCGCTCGTCCAGAGGATGTCGGCGAGGATCTTGCCCGACTCGCGCTCGGCGGCGAGTTTGGCCATCAGCTTGCCGGCACCGGCCACCTGGAAATCAAGCTTCACTTCCGGGTGCTTCTTGGCAAACCCTTTTTTCAGCTCGTTGGTGATCGAGTCCTTCATCGACGTATAGACGTAGAGCTTTTCCTGCGCGCTCGCCCCCATCGACATCACCCCTAAAGCAACCGCTGTTGCACAGAGTTTCATCTGGAAACGCATAATTCCTCTCCTCTTCGTTATCAATGAGGCCTTTCGGCCACTAAAACACGAAACAACACATACGATATTAACCACTTTTTTAACCGAGTCAATCACTTTCAATACAACAAACAATTGCTAAAAAAATGCACAAAAAATGCATCTAAGAAACCCAGCAAAAATAAACCAGAAAGACCGTTTTGTTCATATAATTCATACACATACAATATATATAACTTTGGTTCTAGAATTAATTCAATACGCCTTTATTACTACTAACTCAAGGCATACTAACTAAAGTTATATATCTTGAAATAGCCAACTATTATTCGTTTGTCATTGTCCATCACGATCCCTGGTGGAGAGCGATAACCCGGTACCACCTACCGACTTTTTCGGCTCCCGGACATGACAAGTCGCTCGCCGCATGCGCTCAACCGAGACACTCGGTCACTCGCGCACTTGCCTGTTCGGGTGAATTCCTCGACCATGGCATATTCGCTGACAAGGCGCTTTCCCTGATGCCGACATGTCTCGCCTGCCAAAACGCCTGCTGTACACCCTGCCCCTTGCCGGACTGGCACTGATCGCCTTCTGGTGGATCGGCCGCCCCCAGCCCATTTCCGTGGTCGTCAAGGAAATTGACCGCGGCAAGGTGGAATCGAGCATTGCCAACACCCGCGCCGGAACCATCGAAGCCTGCCAGCGCACCAAGCTCTCGACGATCATCGGTGGGCGTATCGAGATCCTGGCGGTCAAGGAAGGCGAGCAGGTCAAGAAAGGGCAATTGCTGATGAAGCTCTGGAACGACGATCAGCAAGCCCAGAACACACTGGCAAGAGCGCAAGTTGCGGTAACCCGGCAACGCGTTGCCGAGGTCTGTACCCAGGCCGCCAATGCCGAGCGCGAAGCCCGTCGGCAGACCACCTTGCGCGAGCAAGGCTTTGTCTCCCGCTCCCGCGAGGAGTCGGCACTGACCGAAGCCGACGCCCGGCGCGCGGCCTGCGCCGCCACCGAGGCTGACGTCGCCCAGGCGCTCGCCAAGGTCGAGGCCACCCGCGTCGAACTCGCCCGCACAGCCCTCTACGCGCCATTCGATGGCACCGTTGCCAAGATCGTCGGCGAGGTGGGCGAATACTCGACGCCGTCCCCCCCCGGGGTGCCGACGCCGCCAGCCATCGATCTGATCGACGATACCTGCCTGTACGTCAAAGCACCGATGGACGAGGTCGACGCCCCCAAGATCAGCGCCGGACAGACCGTGCGCATCGCCCTCGACGCCCTGCCGGGCAAACACTTTCCGGGCAAGGTCAAACGCGTCGCGCCCTACGTCACGGCCGTCGAGAAACAGGCGCGCACCGTCGACATCGAAGCCACCTTTGACGACCCGCAGGCGCCGGGCAAGCTGCTCGTTGGCTACAGCGCCGACGTTGAAGTGATCCTCGCGCGGCGTGACGACGTTGTCCGTGTACCCACCGCCGCTCTGCTCGAAGGCGCACGGGTGCTGGTCGCCGGCGCCGATGGAAAGCTTGTCGAACGGCGCTTGCAGACGGGGCTCAGTAACTGGGAATACACCGAGGTGGTCGACGGCCTGGCTGCCGGCGAGCGCGTTGTCGTTTCGCTCGAACGTGCCGGCGTCAAGGCGGGCGCCCCCTACCGCGCCGAGGACAAAAACACGGCGCACGGCCCAGGCAAGTGATGGGCACGCCGCTCGTCACCCTGACCGGCATCGAGCGCATCTTTCGCCTTGGCGAAAGCGAGGTGCGTGCGTTGCGCGGGCTCGACCTTTCCATCACCAGCGGCGAATACGTCGCCGTCATGGGCCCGTCGGGCTCGGGCAAATCAACCCTGCTCAACCTGCTCGGCCTGCTTGACCGGCCCGATGCCGGCACCTACCACCTCGAAGGGCGCGACGTCACCACCCTCAGCCCCGATGAACAGGCGCGCGTCCGCAGCGAACGTATCGGTTTCGTCTTCCAGAGTTTTCACCTCGTGCCGCGCCTCACCGCCGCCGAGAACATCGCCCTGCCGATGACCCTGGCCGGCATTGCCCCGGCCGAGCGCACCCAGCGCGTCGACCGTGCCCTCGCCGACTTCGGCCTGACCAACCGTGCCGACCACCGCCCGCACCAGCTCTCCGGCGGGCAACGCCAGCGCGTCGCCATCGCCCGGGCCACCGTCATGCAACCGGCCGTGCTGCTCGCCGACGAGCCGACAGGCAACCTCGACCGGGCCACTGGCGAAGAGGTGATGCGCCTTCTGGAAGAACTCAACGCGCGCGGCGTAACCTTGATCGTCGTCACTCACGACACTGCCCTCGGCGCTCGGGCCCGCCGCCAGCTGCACATGGAAGACGGTGAACTGCGAGTGGATACGGGGGGAAAAGCATGAACCACAACGGACACAACGAACACGACGAGAGACAAAAGCAAGATAACCAGATGGATTTTCCTTCTATCTGTTTTTCGCTTTCGTCGTGCCCGTTGTGTCGTTGTGGTTAAAACCTTGCAATCCCCATGCGCCCGCCTGACCTGATCCGCTTCGCCCGCGATGCCGCCACCGGCAATCCGCTGCGCACCGTGCTGCTGATCCTGGCCATGGCCATTGGCGTCGGGGCGGTGGTCGTGCTTACCGCGCTGGGTGACGGTGCGCGGCGCTACGTGATTCGCGAGTTTTCATCGCTCGGCACCAATCTCGTCATTGTCCTGCCCGGCCGTTCCCAGACTGGCGGCTTCAATCCCGGCAATGCGGTGACCACCACCCCGCGCGACCTTACCGTCGACGACGCACAGGCCCTGCAACGCGCCAGCAGCGTGCGCCGCGTCGCGCCACTGGCCGTCGGCACTTCAGAAATCAGCGCTCGCGGCCGCCTGCGGCAAGTGATGGTCGCCGGCACGACGGCCGAGTTCATCGCCGTGCGCAACCTGACCCTCGCCCAGGGCCGCTTCCTGCCTGAAGGCGACTGGAGGCGCGGCACACCGGTGGCGGTCATCGGCGCCAAAATCCGCGACGAATTGTTCGGCCAGGAAAACCCGCTGGGCCAGCTGGTGCGTGTCGGTGACCGACGCTTCCGCATTGCCGGCGTCATGGCGTCGACCGGTCAGGGGCTGGGAATGAACACCGACGAGCTGGTCATCGTCCCGGTGGCCCTGGCCCAGGCCATGTTCAACAGCAACACGCTGTTTCGCATCCTCGTCGAGGC
>CAZHFS010000329.1:0-3674 GCA_964531885.1 uncultured Propionivibrio sp. | reverse complement strand
ACATGCTCAAGCTGCATCACCTTGTCGATGACAAGATGCACGCCCGTTCCACCGGCCCGTACTCTCTGGTGACCCAGCAGCCGCTCGGCGGTAAGGCCCAGTTCGGTGGTCAGCGCTTCGGTGAAATGGAAGTGTGGGCGCTTGAGGCTTATGGTGCATCGTACGTGCTGCAGGAAATGTTGACGGTGAAGTCGGACGATGTGAATGGCCGTACCAAGGTCTATGAGAGCATTGTCAAGGGCGATCACAAGATCGATGCAGGGATGCCGGAATCGTTCAACGTGCTGGTCAAGGAAATCCGCTCGCTGGCGATCGATATCGATCTCGAGCGTTACTAAGCGACTAGCCTAGGCTATGTATTAAGGGTCGCCGCGTCGGCGGCGACCAATGGATTTAGGGTTCTCACCCCGAACGGAGTGAAAGATGAAAGCACTGCTTGATTTGTTCAAACAGGTAACGCAAGACGAGCAATTCGATGCGATTACCATCGGCCTTGCCTCGCCGGAGAAAATTCGTTCCTGGTCGTATGGCGAAGTCAAGAAGCCGGAGACGATCAACTACCGGACATTCAAGCCTGAGCGTGATGGCTTGTTCTGCGCCAAGATCTTTGGGCCGATCAAGGATTACGAATGTCTGTGCGGTAAATACAAGCGCCTCAAGCATCGCGGCGTGATCTGCGAAAAATGCGGCGTTGAAGTCACTCTGTCGAAGGTCCGCCGTGAACGCATGGCGCACATTGAGCTGGCATCGCCGGTTGCGCATATCTGGTTCCTGAAGAGCTTGCCGAGCCGCTTAGGCATGGTTCTCGACATGACGTTGCGCGATATCGAGCGCGTGCTCTATTTCGAGGCTTTCGTCGTCTGCGAACCCGGCATGGTGGCGAATCTTCAGCGTGGTCAGCTGCTTACCGAGGAACAGTACCTCGACCTCATGGAAGAGCATGGGGACGATTTCCGTGCCGCGATGGGGGCAGAGGGGGTGCGTGAATTGCTGCGCTCGCTCGACCTGACCGGTGAAATCGAGCGTCTGCGTGCCGAGTTGGAAACCACGACGTCGGAAACCAAGAGCAAGAAATTCTCGAAGCGACTCAAGATCCTGGAAGGTTTCCAGAAGTCCGGCATCAAGCCGGAGTGGATGATCCTCGAAGTGCTGCCGGTGCTCCCGCCGGACCTGCGTCCGCTGGTGCCGCTGGACGGCGGCCGTTTTGCGACCTCCGACCTGAACGACCTCTACCGTCGGGTGATCAACCGCAACAACCGACTGAAGCGCCTACTGGAACTCAAGGCGCCGGAAATCATCGTGCGCAACGAAAAGCGCATGCTGCAGGAAGCCGTTGACTCCCTGCTCGATAACGGTCGGCGTGGCAAGGCGATGACCGGTGCCAACAAGCGTCCGCTCAAGTCGCTCGCGGACATGATCAAGGGCAAGGGTGGTCGCTTCCGTCAGAACCTGCTCGGTAAGCGCGTCGACTATTCCGGTCGTTCGGTGATCGTGGTCGGCCCGCAGCTCAAACTGCACCAGTGTGGTCTCCCGAAGCTGATGGCGCTCGAGCTGTTCAAGCCCTTCATCTTCAACCGCCTTGAAATCATGGGCCTGGCGACGACGATCAAGCAAGCCAAGAAAATGGTTGAGACGCAAGAGCCGGTGGTCTGGGATATCCTCGAAGAGGTTATCCGCGAACATCCGATCATGCTCAACCGCGCCCCGACGCTGCACCGGCTTGGTATCCAGGCTTTCGAACCGACACTGATCGAAGGCAAGGCGATCCAGTTGCACCCGCTGGTTTGTGCCGCATTCAACGCCGACTTTGACGGCGACCAGATGGCTGTACACGTCCCGCTGTCGCTCGAAGCGCAGATGGAAGCGCGTACCCTGATGCTGGCCTCGAACAACGTTCTGTCGCCTGCCAACGGCGAGCCGATCATTGTTCCGTCGCAGGATATCGTTCTTGGTCTGTATTACGCGACGCGTGAGCGGATCAACGGTAAAGGCGAAGGGATGGTGTTTACCGATCTTGCCGAAGTGACTCGTGCCATGCAGGCGGGGGAACTGGAGATGCATGCCAAGATTTCGGTGCGCATCAAGGAATTCGACAAGACCGAGAATGGCTGGCAGGAAAAATACACCCGCTATGAAACGACAGCCGGCCGCGCCCTGCTGTCCGAGATCCTTCCCAAGGGTCTGCCGTTCAGTGTGCTCGACAAGCCGCTCAAGAAAAAGGAAATCTCGAAGCTGATCAACAGTGCTTTCCGCCGTTGCGGCTTGAAAGAAACGGTGATTTTTGCCGACAAACTGATGCAGAACGGCTATCGCCTGGCAACGCGTGCTGGTCTGTCGATCTGCGCCGACGACATGCTGGTGCCGCGTCAGAAGGTCGAAATCATCGCTGCAGCCGAGAAGGAAGTGAAAGAGATCGAGAGCCAGTACACCAACGGTCTCGTGACCAATGGCGAGCGCTACAACAAGGTGGTCGATATCTGGGGTCGTACCGGCGATCAGGTCGCCAAGGTGATGATGGAACAACTCGGTCACGAGGAAGTCGTTGACCGGCACGGTAAGACCGTCAAGCAAGAGTCCTTCAACTCGATCTACATGATGGCAGACTCCGGTGCCCGGGGTTCGGCCGCTCAGATTCGCCAGCTTGCCGGTATGCGGGGCCTGATGGCCAAGCCGGATGGCTCGATTATCGAGACGCCGATTACCACCAATTTCCGTGAAGGCCTGAACGTTCTCCAGTACTTCATCTCGACGCACGGAGCACGTAAGGGTCTGGCCGATACCGCGCTGAAAACAGCTAACTCGGGTTACCTGACCCGTCGTCTCGTCGATGTGACTCAAGATCTTGTAGTCGTCGAAGACGATTGCGGAACCGAGAATGGCGTCACGATGAAAGCCCTGATCGAAGGGGGTGAGGTCATCGAGGCCTTGCGTGAGCGTATCCTCGGTCGAGTGACCGTATATGACGTGGTGAACCCGGAAACCGACGAAACCGTGATCGCCGCGGGTACGCTGATTACAGAGGACTTGTGCGATCTCATTGACCAACTTGGGATCGATGAAGTCAAGGTCCGCACCCCACTGACCTGCGATACGCGCTACGGCCTGTGTGCCAAGTGCTATGGGCGCGACCTGGGCCGTGGTACGCCGGTTAATGTGGGTGAGGCGGTTGGCGTCATCGCTGCACAGTCGATCGGTGAGCCTGGAACCCAGCTGACCATGCGGACATTCCACGTTGGTGGTGCTGCTTCGCGTGCTGCCGTGGCTAGCCAGGTCGAAACGAAGAGTACGGGTGTGGTGCGCTTTACCGCCGCGATGCGTTACGTGACCAGCGCCAAAGGTGAGAAAATCGTTATCACCCGTTCGGGCGAAGTCATCATTGCGGACGACAATGGCCGCGAACGTGAAAAACACAAAGTGCCATACGGCTCGACACTGCAAGTGGCTGATGGCCAGCAGGTCAAGGCCGGGACCAAGCTGGCGACTTGGGATCCGCATACGCGTCCGATCATTGCCGAATACGCCGGTCAAGCCAAATTCGAAAACGTCGAAGAAGGCGTCACGGTTGCCAAGCAGATTGACGAAGTCACGGGGCTGTCGACGCTCGTGGTCATTGATCCGAAGCGCGGCGGTAAGGCCCCGAGCAAGGGGTTGCGTCCGCAGATCAAGCTGTTCGA
>CAZHFS010000328.1:0-3682 GCA_964531885.1 uncultured Propionivibrio sp. | reverse complement strand
CTGCCGTCAAGCGCCACCACAAGCGCATGCGCAGCCAGATGCTGCCGCCCAAGCTTTACTAAGCCTGGAGTATCGCCTACGCGATAGCCGCCTGTCTCAAGACGGGCGGCTTTTCGCATTTGTGCGTTTGTTGTGTGGTGTGCATGCCGTTTTCTGCGTGCTGTCAAAAAAATAATTGCGGAGAGTGTTTGTGATGACCCTGAAAGAGCGCATCAATGAGGACATGAAAACCGCCATGCGGGCGCGTGATGCCGCGCGTCTTGGTGCGATCCGTCTGCTCCTTGCGGCCGTCAAGCAAAAAGAGGTCGACGAGCGTGTGGCGCTCGACGACGCTGGGGTGCAGGCAGTGATCGACAAAATGCTCAAGCAGCGGCGTGATTCGATTGCCCAATATACGACGGCTGGTCGTGACGACCTGGTCGCTGCCGAAAAGTTTGAGGCGGATGTGCTATCGGCCTACATGCCTGCAGCGATGTCCGATGCCGAGGTTGATGCGGCCGTGGCGGTGGCGATTGCGTCGACGGGTGCTGAGGCGCCCGGTGATATGGGCAAGGTGATGGCGGTGCTCAAAGCGGAGTTGGCTGGCCGCGCCGACATGAGCGAGGTTTCCAAACGGGTACGTGCACGGCTTGCTTCGGCCTGATCCGCTGTTGCGCGGATTCGTTGGGGCGAAGGTAGTGGGCGCATGATTCCGGAGTCGTTTATCCAGGAGTTGCTGCATCGGATCGATATTGTCGATCTGATCGATAAGTACGTTCCGCTTAAAAAGGCGGGGGCGAACTACGCGGCGTGCTGTCCGTTCCACAATGAAAAATCGCCCTCTTTTACGGTGAGTCCGAGCAAGCAGTTCTATCACTGCTTCGGTTGTGGTGCGCATGGCACGGCCATCGGCTTTTTGATGGAATATTCCGGGCTGGGTTTTGTCGACGCGGTGCGTGACCTAGCGCAGCAAGCAGGTTTGCAGGTGCCGGAGGATGAGGGGCGGCGACAGGTCGATGGGCCGCGGATTGCCGCGCTGACCGAAATCATGGCGCGTGCTGCCCGTTACTACTATGACCAGCTCAAGCGTTCTGAAACCGCAATTGCCTACCTAAAAAAACGTGGGTTGTCGGGCGAGGTCGCCCAGCGCTTTGGCATCGGCTATGCGCCAGACGGATGGCAGAATCTCGAGGCGGCCTTTGCTGATTATCAGGACGTCGCGTTGCAGGCGGCAGGTTTGGTGATTCAGAACGATCAGGGGCGCTGCTACGATCGTTTTCGTGACCGGGTGATGTTCCCGATCATGAATCAAAAGGGCGAGATCATTGGTTTCGGCGGGCGGGTGCTCGGTGCCGGTGAGCCGAAATACCTCAATTCGCCGGAAACTCCGTTGTTTGAAAAGGGGCGCGAGGTCTTTGGCTTGCCTCAGGCGCGTGCGGCCTTGCGTGAAACGGGAACGGTGATCGTTGTCGAAGGGTATATGGACGTGGTTGCGCTCGCTCAGCACGGCGTCGGAAATGCTGTGGCGACCTTGGGGACGGCAACAACGGCAACGCACGTGCAGAAGTTGCTGCGCCAGGTTGATCGCATTGTGTATTGCTTTGATGGCGATAATGCAGGGCGCAAAGCAGCGTGGCGTGCGCTCGAAAACAGTCTCGAGGCGCTGCCTGAGCAAAAAACTATCGGTTTTGTTTTTTTGCCGGAGGGTGACGACCCGGATAGCTTTGTCCGTGAGCACGGTCGGGAGGCGTTCGAGCGTCTCATTGTTGAGGCGTTGCCGCTGTCGGAATTCATGCTGCGTGAATTGGCTGCCCAGTGCGATATGACTAGTGCTGAAGGGCGTGCGAAGCTGATTGCCGACGCCAAACCGTTGCTGTTGCGCTTGCAAACGCCGTTATTGCGACTACAGTTGGTCAAAAGACTCGCGGAGGCAAGTGGTTTTTCCCAGCAGGAAGTGGAGCGTCTGTGTGAATTGCGACCGGTGGCAAAAGTCGCCCCGGCGCGTGCGCCACGTCAGGCGCCGTCCTTGCTGCGTCCATTGCTGCGGCTTTTGCTGCAGAAACCGGAGCTGGCCAGAAAACTGCCGCTTGCCGCACTGCCTGAGCAGTCGGCAGAAGCGCGAGCGGTCGCAACCTTGTGCGAGACCGTTCTCGCAATGGGCGATCCGGTGCCTGGTTATGCCGCGCTGCTCGAAAAGCTGCGCGGGGATGAGGATGAAGGAATATTGCGAGAAGCTGCGGCGGAACTGATGCATCAACCGTTTGCCGAAGATGGCCTGGAGGCAGAGTTCGATGGCGTGGTTGAGCGGCTGGTTGAGGGTGAACGCCGGCGTGCGTTTGCCGCGCTGCAGGCCAAAGTAACACGGCTCGGTGTGGCCGGGCTGACGGAAGACGAGAAGCGCCAGTATGTGGAAGCGCTCAGAGCACGAAGCAAGGTGGGGCAAGAAAGCTAAGTTGTGATAAAATTAGAGGTTTTTCCAGTTTAACGCTAACCGGGACGTGGTCATGGCAAGGGAAAAAGTAGCAAGCAACAAATCGGCCAAGGCAAAAGCGGCCGATCTCCTGGCGCAAATCAGTAATCAGCCTTCGCCGGTCGACGAGGAAACGCGCAAGACGCGCCTCAAGACCCTCATCAAGCTCGGCAAGGACAGGGGCTTCCTGACCTACGCCGAAGTGAACGATCATCTGCCTGACGACGTCGTTGACGCCGAGCAGATCGAGAGCATCATCAGCACGTTCAACGACATGGGAATCCAGGTCTATGACGAAGCGCCGGATGCCGAGACCCTGCTCATGTCGGAAAATGCTCCGGCAGCCGCGGCAGACGATGCCGATGTCGAAGAGCAGGCAGAGCAGGCGCTGTCGACTGTCGATTCGGAGTTCGGGCGAACCACTGATCCAGTGCGCATGTACATGCGCGAAATGGGGTCGGTAGAACTGCTGACCCGAGAAGGTGAAATCGAAATCGCCAAGCGCATTGAGGACGGCCTCAAGCACATGATCCAGGCAATTTCGGCATGTCCGACGACGATTGCCGAGATTCTCGACTGCGCAGACAAGATCGCTCGTGACGAGATGCGCATTGACGAACTGATCGATGGGCTGATCGATCCGAATGCCGAAGAATTGCTCGAAGAACTCGCCGCCGACGAAGAGGCGCACGACGACACCGATGACGAGGACGAAGACAGCGAAGGCGGGGAGTCCGCTGCCAATTCGGCAACGCTGCTCAAATTGAAGGAAGATGGTCTGGCCCGCCTGGCTGAGATCAAATCGTTGCATACCAAGGCGGTTTCAGCGCTGCAGAAGAAAGGTTCGCAGGACAAGGCCTACCTCAAGCTGCAGCAGAAGATTCTCGAAGAGATGATGACCATCCGTTTCACCTCGAAAGCCATCGAGCGCCTGTGCGACTCGGTGCGAGGCATGGTCGAGGAGGCGCGCAACTGCGAGCGTAAGATTCAACGTATTTGCGTTGATACCGTACGCATGCCGCGTCCGCATTTCATCAAGGTATTCCCTGGCAACGAGTTGAATCTTGAATGGGTGGAGAGCGAATTGGCTTCCTCCTCCAGCAAGGCCTACGCCGGCATCTTGTCGCGTAATGCTCCGAATATTGTTGAGGAGCAGCGGAAACTGCTGGCTCTGCAGGATCGCATCGGCATCCCGCTCAAGGAACTCAAGGACATCAACAAACAGATGTCCAC
>CAZHFS010000327.1:0-3706 GCA_964531885.1 uncultured Propionivibrio sp. | reverse complement strand
GATCTCCTTGAGGTAGCGGTGAATCGTGCCTTTGGAGCCGGTATTGCCCAACTCGCTACGGATGGCATCGATCGACGGGTAACGCCCCTGTGCCAACAGGTTGTTTCGCGCTTTCACCACTTCTGACTTGTATATTCCGGCTCTGGCCATGGCCCCCTCGAATTTCATACCGTATTACGTAATACGGTATTCCATACTAAATTAACGAAATTCAAGGCTATAAATATCGCAGTTATAAGACGCGATAATGGTTGATTATTTGTTGTGATGGCTGGCAAAGGGGAAAACCAATCTAGGAATGGTACGAAATCGACGGTTGGCTTCCTTGCAATTTGCGTCCCAAGGGCTTTCATGAATCCATGAATTGGAATGCGACTTACTTTTATTTACAATCTTGGTCTGTTGTTCTAACCAAACTGCAAGCCAGCAACCGATGGATCTTTCCTAGGCAGCCAGCCAGTATCGCTAAAACGCCTTCGGAGAGTCTCCATGATGTATTGCTTATCGAGAAGTTCATTTTCTCCCACCCCGCTCGTGCTGGCGATTGCCGCAGCATATGCTTGCGTTCCGGCTGTCTATGCCAAGGAAGGCGACCCTGATAAAACCTTGGCTACCATTCAGGTGATCGGTAGCGAAGAAAATCTGTCGACCCTGGGTGGAGCCGGCCAGATTCTGGGCAAGAAGGAACTGGAGGATTCTCACGTTTTCACCGTGAATGAAGCCTTGCGCAAAGTTCCCGGTGTTCATGCCCGCGATGAAGAGGGTTTCGGTTTGCGCCCCAATATTGCCATGCGTGGCCTGAACCCGACGCGTTCAACCAAGATCACCCTGCTCGAAGATGGCTTGCCGCTGGCGTACGCGCCTTATGGTGACAATGCCAGCTACTACCATCCGATGGTGGATCGTTACGAGCGGATCGAAGTTCTGAAGGGGGCAAGTTCCTTGCTGTTCGGCCCGCAAACTGTTGGTGGCGTCGTGAACTACATTACGCCGGCACCGCGCCAGAGCTTTGGGGGTTATGTCCAGGGTGTCGTCGGCAACCGCGACTACTTCAACGGCAAGGTGAATGTGGGTGGCGGCGGTTTCACGCTGGATTACGGGCACAAGGAAGGCGACGGTGCCCGGGACAACATGAATCACAAGCTGGACGACCTCAATATCAAGTATGGCGCCATGTTGAGCGAGCGGCATGCGATCACCGTGCGCGGGAACTTCTACAAGGAAGATTCGATGCTGACCTATTCCGGCTTGACCCAGGCCGAGTTCGACCGCTTGGGGGCACGCTACAATCCGTTCAAGAATGATCGGTTTGAAGCGGAACGGGTCGGGCTTTCCGCGACCCATGATTTCCTGATCGACGACAAGTCAACCCTGACGACGAGCGTCTATTACTCGAAGTTCGATCGCGATTGGTGGCGTCAGGCCAGCAACAGTCAGGATGCACAGTGCGCCGCATTGAATCCTTCCCGCCTGGCCGGCGTTACGATCAACCCCGATACCTGCAACTCCGTCCAGGGCCGTCTGCGCAGTTACGAAACCTGGGGTATCGAACCGCGTTTGACCGTGGCGCATGGCCTGGGTGAATTCCAGGCGGGGGTTCGCGCTCATTTCGAGGAGCAGAATCGCATACAGATCAACGGCACCAGCCCGACAGCGCGTACCGGTACCGTGGCCGAGAATAATCTTCGCCAGACCAGCGCCTACTCCGGCTTCGTTGCCAATCGTTTCGACATTGGCCAGTTCAGCGTGACGCCGATTGCCCGTTATGAATCGATCAAAGCCGAACGGACCAATCGGCTGACCGGTCAGAGCGGTGAAACCAGCGTTCATGCCTTCACGCCGGGGGTTGGCGCGACCTGGAACCCGATGCCGACCTTGACAGTCTTCACCAGCCTGCACAAGGGTTTTGCGCCTCCACGCGTCGAGGATCTGATTGGCGGCACGGGTACCGTGGTGGATGTGGATTACGAAAAATCGCTGAATTTTGAATTCGGTGTTCGCGCTCAGCCGCTGCAAGGCGTTTCCGTTCAGGCGGCCTATTTCCGCAACGATTACGACAACCTGATTGCCGTTGGCTCAATTGCCGGTGGCAGCACGCCGCTTTCCCAGGGCAAGGCCTTGTTCGAAGGGCTTGAATTGGCGGCCAATGCCGAACTCTCCAATGGCGTATTTGGTCGCATGGCCTACACGTGGTTGCCGACCGCAGAACAAACTGAGGCTTTCCGCAATGTTGCCAGCGGCGCAATCGTTGGTGTCCAGGGCAATCGCCAGGCATATGCACCCGAACATACGCTGACGGCCGCTATCGGCTATGGCGTAGGCCCTTTCAGGGGCGAAATCGAAGCCCAGTATGTCGGTAGTCAGTACTCCGATTTTGCCAATACGCTCGCGCCGACAGCTGACGGGCAAAAGGGCGAAATTGCGGCTTACACCGTGTGGAATACGGCGCTCAACTATCGCTTCGACAAGGCACTGTCGGCGTTTGTCACCGGGAAGAACCTGTTCGACAAGACCTACATCGTCGATCGCACCCGAGGCATTCAGGTAGGCATGCCACGCCTGCTTCAGGTCGGGGTCAAGTACGCTTTCTGATTAGCGTTGATCACTCGTGCATGAAGGGGCTGGCTGATGTCAGCCCCTTTTGTTTTCAGACGTCCGCCTCGACCAGCCCGCCGTCCTTTTCCATCCAGGCCCGGCGGCCGGCTGCTTCGCCCTTGCCCATGAGCAGCGTGAAGGTGGCAGTCATCTGTTTGATCGTCTCGCGGTCGGCCTGGAAGGGCACGAGGCGGCGGGTGTCAGGGCACAGCGTGGTTTCCCAGAGCTGGTCGGGATTCATTTCGCCGAGGCCCTTGAAGCGGGAGACGGTGATCTTGTTTTCCGAGACGCCTTCGTCGCGCAACTTGACTAGGGTCTGTTCCCTCATCAGGAAGTCGTCTACCTCGCTGTGACCTGCCCGGCGTTTCGCTTCCGGGTAACCCGACCCGAGTGCTCCACCGGCACGATGATCAACAATGGGAGTAGGGGGGAGTTGCCTCCGCCGTACGGAAATCGAATCTGCATAAATATTGAGCAGAACCACTTCCCAGACCCTCATCAATCGCTAGTCAATGACAATTGGGATACCCGTCGCAGGAGCATAAAATATGCTGGTTCGCTATTTCAGGGATTGAAACAGCTCTTTCATGTGCTTGAACTCACCACCAACCCGATCAAGGGAGAATTGATACATCAATGAGTTCTCTGCGAATTTCTGGCGCTCAACATCCATTTCCACAGTATTTCCGTCATCCGCAGCCTGAGAGGGAACATGATATTTCAGACTTACGGGTGGCGATTGCCAAGAAGAATTGCCCTTGAAATGCCCCAGTGAGGAGACGTTTAACGGAAGAGGAGCAGATTGATCGCCGCCAGCGGCCTCGGCAATATCAATATCCACCGCGTTGTAGCCAGGGGTATCTGCGTTGGCGATGTTGGATGCAAGAATTTGCTGCCTATAGGCCCTGATTCCAAGCATAAGTCGATGCCCTCGGGTACGCCTTCGAGCAGGATATTCAGACTGTCCTTCAGTAAGATCCAGGTGCGTGGCAAAACCCACCCTCCCAATGCTTTGACTGCTTAGCGTGCTTTATTTTCCGCTTTCTGAGGCGACCCCTCCGATACCGCCCCGGCGGACGTCGAACACTGGCTGGCAGATTGCCTCGATGGC
>CAZHFS010000326.1:0-3710 GCA_964531885.1 uncultured Propionivibrio sp. | reverse complement strand
GAATGGGCAATGAGAGATTAAATGGATGTTACGGGGGCTTTAATGTTGAATAAACTAAATTTCAAGCAGCAACTGACCGTTTTACTGTCGTCTGTCGTTGTTGCGATGCTGGTGTTGATCGGCTTGTCGCTGTGGGGCATGCAGCGCTTGTCCGACAACGTTGAAACCCTCTACCAGAGCGGCGCCAAACCAATCCGGGCGCTGGGTGAATTGGCCTCGCGACTGCCGCGCATGCGGGTGGGGATCGATGTGATGTTCCTTGAGGAAGTCGGGATGGGTGGCGACAAGAATGTCGCGATCCGCGTCAAGGAAACGCGCGAGGAAGATATGCCGGCGATGCGCCAGGCCGTGGAGTTGGCGGTCAAGGCCCAGATCATTCCCAAGCGAGTCGAGCAACTCGGCGAAATCCAGAAGGCCTATGCCCTGATGGAAAAGGAAAGCATCGCGCCGATGCTTGATGCGCTCGCTGCCGGCCGCACTGCCGAAGCCAAGTCGCTTTATCTGGGCCCTTATACCAAGCACTACCGCACGGTGCGTGACCAGATCAACAAGGCACTCGATGAGCTCGTTGACGATGCCGCTGCCGTTCACGATCAAGCGGCAGCAGAGTACAAGCGGACACGGATGCTGTATCTTGCAGTCAGCCTTGGTGCGTTGTTAGTGGCCCTGGCGCTGGGGGCCGCGATTGTCGTGCGCCTGACCGGACGGGTGAAGGGGCTTGAAACCCAGATCGAGTCGGCCGCACGCCAGTTGGCGCTCAATAGCCGCAGTGACTTGGCCGGTGGCGACGAATTGGCGCGCATCGGCAAGTCGTACAACCATTTGATGGATGCCCTCGATCGGGCGGTTGGGAACATCCAGAATTTCACTTCACAAGTCAATGTGACGGTCGGTGCGGTGGCCAAGGTGGCTGCCGATATCAATCAGGCTTCGCTAACCCAGACCGATGCAGCGCAGTCGACCGCGGCGTCGGTCGAGCAAGTCGCGGTGAGCGTGCAGTTGGTGGCAGAGAACAGTAATCATGCCGCCGAGATTTCCGAGGCCGTGTTGCGCAAGGCGCAGCAGAGCATTCAGGGGCTGGAGGAGACGCGCGCCCAGTTTGAAGCAATTGCCGGGACGCTTGATGGTGCCGGTGAGGTGACGCGCCGGCTGGCCGATCGCTCGGCGAATATCAGCAGCATCGTGAATGTGATTCGCGAGATTGCCGAGCAGACCAATTTGCTGGCCCTCAATGCCGCCATCGAGGCGGCGCGGGCGGGCGAGCAGGGGCGCGGATTTGCCGTGGTGGCTGATGAAGTTCGTAAGCTGGCAGAGCGGACCTCGTCCGCGACCCAGGAGATCGGGCAATTGCTCAGCGGCATCCAGGGCGAAATCAATCAGGTGGTGGTGGCGATGCAACAAGGGCAGGAACAGATGCAGACCGGGCAAGGCCTGGTTGGGACAGCTCGCCAACTTGTCGAGGAGATTGGTGGGGAGGCGCGCGATTCAGCCCAGAACGTGCATAGCATCGCTGACTCGACGCGCGAGCAGGGCATTGCAGCCAATGCCATCGCACAGCGTATCGAGCAGATCGTGCAGATGGCTGACCGCAACCACGCGGCCATTTCGGAAGCGCAAGCTAACATTGCACATCTGAGCAGCATGGCGACCGATCTCGAAAGGGAGTTGGCACGTTTCCAGACGTCGGCCCGCTGATCGGCCGGCGTCGAGTTGGCCCGGGCTTGCCCGGGTCAGGGAGGAAAAAATGGCGCCCTGCGGGGCGCCATTTTTGTCGGTTGCTTGGCCGAGCGATTATTCGTCTTCTTCGAAGCTTGCGCTGGTATAGACTTCCTGCACGTCGTCCAGGCCTTCCAGTGCATCGATCAGTTTCTGCATGCGCACTGCGTCGTCGCCGGTCAGTTCGGTCTCGTTGTCCGCCTTCATCGTTACTTCGCCGAACTCCGCAGTGAAGCCTGCCGTTTCCAGGGCTTCCTTGACGGTGATGAAATCGCCGGGCGAGGTAATGACTTCAATCGATCCGTCCTCGTTGGTGATCACATCTTCTGCGCCCGCCTCGATCGCGGCATCCATCAGCTTGGCCTCGTCGGTTCCCGGGGCGAACAGCATCTGGCCGCAATGCTTGAACTGGAAAGCGACGCAGCCGTCGGTCCCCATGTTTCCGCCGTTCTTGTTGAAGGCGTGGCGGACATCGGCGACGGTCCGCGTTTTATTATCGGTGAGGCAGTCGACCATGACGGCCGCGCCACCAATGCCGTAACCTTCATAACGGATTTCAACGTAATCGACGCCTTCTAGTTCGCCGGTGCCCTTTTTGACGGCGTTGTCGATCTTGTCCTTGGGCATGTTGACCGCTTTGGCCTTGTCGATTGCCAGACGCAGGCGCGGGTTGAAACCCGGGTCGCCGCCGCCCATCTTGGCGGCAACGGTGATTTCCTTGGCCAGTTTGGAGAAGGCCGCGCCGCGTTTTTCATCCTGCCGCCCTTTGCGGTGTTGGATGTTGGCCCACTTGGAATGTCCGGCCATGCTAACCTCGTTTCTGTGAACTACCGCACGCCGTCTGCTGCCAGCTTGTGGGCGGCCGTGGCGCGCGATCGTTGGATGGTGGTAGGGAATAATCGAGCCCGAGATTTTATCACTATCCGTCGTTTCTCTTGCGCTTGCCGTCTTTATGGAGGTATTGATGTCTTTGCCCTTGCCAGTTGCTCGCCATGTTCAGAACGATCTTTGCCTGCTGCCTGCTTTTGCTAACCGTCACGGGTTGATTGCCGGGGCGACCGGGACGGGCAAGACAATCACGCTCCAAGTGCTTGCCGAGCGCTTTTCGTCGATCGGCGTGCCGGTCTTCATGGCCGACGTGAAAGGGGATCTGTCGGGTTTGGGGGCGGCCGGGAGCGTGACGCCGAAACTACAGCAACGTTTGGATTCGTTAGGCTTGACGGATTGGACGCCCAGTCCGTTTCCTGTCGTGTTTTGGGATGTGATGGGTGATCAAGGTCATCCGGTGCGCGCGACGATATCGGATCTGGGGCCGATCCTGCTTGCGCGTCTGCTCAACCTAAACGACACGCAGGCTGGGGTATTGCAGTTGGTGTTCAAGATTGCCGACGACGATGGGCTGCTACTGCTCGACCTCAAGGACCTCCGGGCAATGGTTCAGCATGTCGGGGAAAACGCCCGGCAATACACGACCGAATACGGCAATGTCTCGGCGGCCTCGATCGGGGCCATTCAGCGCGGGTTACTGACCCTGGCAGAGCAGGGGGGGGAGTCCTTCTTCGGGGAGCCGATGCTCGATATCGCCGATCTGATGCAGACCATCGATGGGCATGGGGTGGTCAATATTCTGGCGGCCGACAAATTACTGGCTTCGCCGCGGCTATATTCAACCTTCCTGCTATGGCTACTCTCCGAACTGTTCGAGCAATTGCCGGAAGTCGGCGACTTGGAGAAGCCGAAGCTCGTCTTTTTCTTTGACGAGGCGCATCTACTCTTTAACGAGGCGCCGCCTGCCTTGCTGGAAAAGATCGAGCAGGTGGTGCGTCTGATTCGCTCCAAGGGAGTCGGTATCTATTTCGTGACGCAAAACCCGCTCGATATTCCAGATACTGTGCTCGGGCAATTAGGTAATCGGGTGCAGCATGCCTTGCGCGCGTTCACGCCGCGCGACCAGAAGGCAGTCAAGACGGCGGCCGAGACCTTGCGTGCCAATC
>CAZHFS010000325.1:0-3714 GCA_964531885.1 uncultured Propionivibrio sp. | reverse complement strand
TACACATAGAGGCACACTCTTTCCCTACACGACGCTCTTCCGATCTCACCCAACTTGGCTGCCCATCCGCAAGGCGCGGCCCCGGGTAGAGGGCCAGTTCTTCACGCAGTCTCGGCCAGGGCACCCTACCACCCGATCGTCTGGCGCAAGGAAGCCAGCGGACGACGCATGACCCAATAGACGAGCGGCACCCAGCGTCCGTTCAGGCGAGCCGTTCCCTTAAGCCCGACCCGATGCGCACTCGGTTCGCGCAAGGCAGCACGCACCCGGTAAGCAAAACCGCCATCCGGGCGCTGCACGGCATCGTGTGCGACATAACGCAGCGATCCAGCCACCGAACTGAGCGGACTGGCGTTAAGAAACAGGCTGACAGACGCCTCATCGGCCAGCGGGATGGCATCCCCCACAGGCAACCATGCCTCGATCTCGACATCGTTCGGGGCGGCAATGCGCATGATGCGCTCGCCGGTAACCACTGGTTTCCCGATCCACTCGTATGGATCGTCGAAAAGCACGATACCGTCGTGCGGCGCAACCACAAGCGCCCGTTCCAGCTGGCCGCGCAAATAATCTGTCTCGGCTTGGCGCTCGCCGATCTTGCCCTGCACCAGGGCCATCTGGGCCTTGGATTTGGCATCGGACAACGCCAGCTGTGCCGACTGGCGGTATTCGGCCTGAGCCGTCGCGAGGGACTGGCTCGCCACTTCGTAACGCGCCAGAAGCGGTTTTTTATCGAACTCGAACAAGGCTTCGCCTGCCTTGACGTTCTGATTTGGACGCACGAAAAACGTACTCACTGTGCCATCCAGCGGCGCCCGAATCATCGCTGGCTGGGTCGGCACCAGTTCTCCCGGCGCCAATACACTCAGGCGCACCGGGCAAAGCAGCGCCAACGCCACGACGAACGCCCAGCGTAGCGTACGCTGGCGCCACCAGGGTATGCCCTTGCGATGAAGGAAATAGCCCCGAATCACCTGCCAGACACGCGACGCAGACCAAGCCTCTGTCCCCGCAGCAGCCAGCCAAGCATGTCGCCACAACTCAAGCCACTCGGCAAGCAGAGCGGTCTCATCGGCAGACCAAGGCTCGTCACGAGCAAGCAACACTCCGCCCCCAGAAGCCAGCAACCCTGACTCCCCGGAACTTGCCGCTGGTGCCAGCGGCAACCACAATCCATAGGCCGGAAGCCACTCAGCCCACTCGGCACCGACATCGTGCGGCAAATCCGTGGCATCGACACTGGCCGGAGCGCCTGCCTCCACTGCCAACGCCATGCAGACGTGCTCTAGCCAATGCACGTAGGGTGCATTGGCTTCCGGCCGGACGACACCGGATAGCGCGCGCACCCCGCCCGTGCCAAACCACAATGCAGCCTGCCGGTATGGCGCCAGAAGGCTTGTATCGTTTACCGCGATAAAAGCAAGTTCGGCGCAGTCCGCCGCCCGGCGCGCACGCCGGGCGACTTCGAGAAACGCCAGGTAAACCGAGGGGGCGAGCGGCATTACATCACGCCCCCTGGCTGATCACCCCTGATCACCCTATCCACGCCACATCTCAAGCACGCACCTCGGCAACAGGAAGCGTCGCCTGGGGTAGAGCGCGATAGGCACGCATCTGTTCGCTCAGGCTCGGCCGTCCGACCGGGGCCGACTGCACATCGCGATCAGCAAGTGAGCTGCCTTCATGCCCATCCCCGCGCACAGCCAGCGTATCGCGCTCCGGCAAATCGACGGTAAGCATGATGCGCATTACCCGCTCGTTACCTTGCGCATCGCGCCCCGTCATCTGCAAGCGCACCGTCCCGTGCATGCGCTCCGGCGGCTTACCCACAAAATGACCGCTGTTCGGGTCAAATGCCAGCCACTCGGGCAAGGGTTCCCCATTACTCTGCAGGATCACGAAATCCGGACTGTTCGGCCCTTGAAGCATTTCGCTGGGCAAGGCAAAACTCGCCTTGCCCCCAGCTGGAACGAAAACAGCCCAATCGTCCCGCTCCCCTCCGGCATCGGCCCGCACGAGTTCAAAAGGCTCAAACTCCGAGAGATCCACAGGAACACCAGCTGCCGTCGGCAACATGGCGACCAGCGCCTCCGGATTGAAGGGGGCATTGCCACCGGACAAGGCATCCGACTGCCCCGGAACACGCGTGCCGCTAAGATCGCCGCGCATTCCTGCCAGGCGAGTCGAATTCATGCCTCCGTCGGCAAACAGGTTGCCCCCGCCGGCATTGGCCGCCGCACCGCCATCGCCCAGTTCACGGACGAACGGCACCACATCGGAACTGCCCGCGATGGTCACCACGACTTCCTGTGCCGTCCCATCGGCTGTACGCACAATAAAGCTGTCGGTGTAGCTCTTGCCCTGCTCGAACTCGTTATGCGGGCCGTCCATCACGTAGCTCCAGGTGCCGTCGGCCGCCAGGCTCAGCCGCCCGTAACGCCCATCCTGCGTTCCAGCAACAAACGTCGGAGCGCTATCGACATCCGAGGCGGTCAGCTTGCCTGTGCTTCGCAGGGCCACGTCCCCCTCCACAAGCGAGGCGCTGCTATCGCCACGAATGACCGCCGCATCGTTGGTCCCATCCAGCACCACCGAAATCACTTGTTCCGTCCCATCGGCGGTGCGCACGGTAAAGCTGTCGGTGTAGCTCTGGCCCTGCGCCAGTTCGTTGTGTGGGCCGTCCATCACATAGGTCCAGGTGCCGTCTGCGGCAATCCGCAGGGTACCGTACTGGCCGGACTGCTCACCCGCGATGAAGGTCGTGGGCCGGACGGGCAGATCACCATCGATGGGTTTGGCCTTGGCTAAGGGATCACTTGCCAAGGAGTCGAGGCGACTCGGAATCGGTTTTCCTGGGCCATCAATGTCGGTGGCTGACAGCTTGCCACCCACGCTTTGCACCGCATCGCTCTCGACGATCCGGCCGCCGGTATCGCCTGTGATCACCGCCGCATCGTTGGTTCCGACAATGGTCACAGTCACTTCCCTGGCTTGTGGGAATCCCCAGGGATGCTCGTGAACATAGATCGTGAATGTTTCGGTCAGCGTCTGCCCGGCCATCAACTGGTCCTGCGCCTGCTTGAGGGTGTAGGTCCAGTTACCTTCGTCATTCATGACAAATTGACCGTATTTCCCTTTGAGGTTGGCATCGAAGAAATTGGCTGGACCGTCCTCATCGCTCGCGTTCAGGTCGCCCGTGATTTTTTTGCCATTCTCGTCGATACGGCCGGCCAGATCGCCGGTCACAAGGGTCGGATCATTGGCATCGCCAACATACACGGTAACGCCCTGCTTATCCTTTGCCCCAAGCGCATCGGTCGCCACGACGGTGATGTGGTAGTGATCCTTGACTTCAAAGTTGGCTGGTGCATTGAGCCGCACCTTGCCATCGGCACCGATCGAGAAGGCCTCTGCATCGACGCCTTCAAGCGACCAGGCCAGGGTATCACCCTGATCCCGGTCGGAGGCTTTCGCCGTATAGACGACGGTGCTGGCCGCTGAATTTTCCCAAACGCCCCCATCACTGTCGGAAGTGATGCGCGGCGCATCGTTCGCTCCGTTGATCGTCACGGTGATGAGCTGGCTTGCCGAACCATCCTCCGAGCGCACGGTGAACGTGTCGGTATGCGTCGTTCCAGCCTTCAAGCCCTGAACAGCGCTGTTGTCGACCCAGTACGTCCATTTGCCGTTGTGATCGATATCCAGATTACCCCA
>CAZHFS010000324.1:0-3716 GCA_964531885.1 uncultured Propionivibrio sp. | reverse complement strand
TTGAAGGCGTAACGCATCAGGGCGTTACCTGAGCTGATGATGACGATGATCAACACCAGCCAGATGGCGGCTTTGCCGATTCGCACCGTTGTTGCATCGATCAGGCGCGAAAGCTGGAGAAGGGCGTTCACGATTATCCTCGGGGTGTGCGTGATAGCATCAATGTTTATTATGTCTGGCTTGCGGGTCCTGCTGGCTGTGTCGGCCTTGCTTCCGGAGCCGTGCGTTGCTGCGTTATGTGCGGCGAGCAGGGCAAAGGAAGTCGGGGATTATCGCACAGAAAATTGCGCATTTCCCCGGTTTTGTGCACGCTTGCTTGTCTCCTTGACGGTCAGCTGGTCTAATTCTGTTTTTTCGTAAACGAACATGGCGATCATGGCAATGAATACTGGCAGGTCATCGACGCGTATCTGTCTCGTGCGTCACGGCGAGACGGAGTGGAACCTCGGGCAGCGTATCCAGGGGCACCGTGATATGCCGCTCAATGCGACCGGCCTGGCACAGGCGGCTGCGCTGGCACAGGGCCTGGATGGGCAGGTTTTTACCGCGATTTATTGCAGCGATCTCTTGCGCGCCCGCCAGACCGCCGAGCCGCTGGCGCAGCGGCTGGGGGTGCAGATCAATTTTGAGCAGGAGTTGCGCGAGCGAAATTTTGGCTGCTGCGAAGGGCAGACCTATGAAGAAATCATGGCCGGCGATGCTGCCGTGGCGCAGGGGTTGTCTAGCAGACAGCCCGATTTTGTGCTGCCTGGCGGGGAGAGTCTGTTACAGCACCTGGAGCGTGTCGAACGCTGTCTTTCCCGTCTGGCGGCTCGGCACGCAGGCGAATGCATCGCGGTGATCACCCATGGTGGGGTGCTCGATCTGGTGTACCGTCGGGCGCGTGGTGTGCCGATTGGGCGGCCGCGCGATTTTCCCTTGCCCAATGCGGCGATCAACTGGATGACCATTGAAGGTCAGTATTGGTTGATTGACGAGTGGGGCAGTGCCGAACATCTTGGCGAGCATAAGCCGCTTAATCTCGTGGCACGCGTCTAGCGACGGGCTTGCTGGGGGGCGTGCTATAATCGGCCTTTTTTCAATGGCTTGAGAGGGAAGCGATGTTTTCTGCAAAAGATACGCTCGCAAAGGTGGATTCGGAACTCTGGAAGGCAATCGAGAATGAAAACCGCCGCCAGGAAGATCACATCGAACTGATCGCCTCGGAGAACTACGTCAGCAAAGCTGTCATGGAAGCCCAAGGCTCGCAGCTGACCAACAAGTACGCCGAAGGCTATCCTGGCAAGCGCTACTACGGTGGCTGCGAGCACGTTGATGTTGTCGAGCAGATCGCCATCGACCGTCTCAAGGCACTGTTTGGCGCCGATTGCGCCAACGTTCAGCCCAATTCCGGTTCGCAGGCCAACCAGGCCGTGCTGATGGCCTTTGCCAAGCCGGGTGACACGATCATGGGCATGAGCCTCGCCGAGGGAGGTCACCTGACCCACGGCATGCCGCTCAATATGTCCGGCAAGTGGTTCAATGTCGTCGCCTACGGTCTCGATGCCAATGAGGAAATCGACTACGACCGCATGGAAGCGCTGGCCCGCGAACATAAACCGAAAATCATCATTGCCGGGGCCTCGGCCTATTCGCTGCGCATCGACTTCGAGCGCTTTGCCAAGGTCGCCAAGGAAGTCGGCGCCATCTTCTGGGTCGACATGGCGCATTACGCCGGCCTGATCGCCGCTGGTTGCTACCCGAATCCGGTGCCGTTTGCTGATGTCGTCACCTCGACCACGCACAAGACCCTGCGCGGCCCGCGCGGTGGCGTCATCCTGATGAAGGCAGAGCATGAGAAGGCGATCAATTCGGCCATCTTCCCCGGCTTGCAGGGTGGCCCGCTGATGCATGTCATCGCCGCCAAAGCCGTGGCCTTCAAGGAAGCGGCGTCGACCGAATTCCGCGACTATCAGGAGCAGGTGGTGGCCAACGCCCGCGTCATGTCGCGCGTGCTGTCCGAGGAGCGCGGCTTGCGTATCGTTTCCGGGCGTACTGAGTCGCACGTTTTCCTGATCGACCTGCGCGCCAAAAACATCACCGGCAAGGAAGCCGAGGCCGTGCTTGGCAAGGCGCATATCACGGTCAACAAGAACGGCATTCCGAACGATCCCCAGAAACCGTTTGTCACGTCGGGCATCCGTATCGGTTCGCCGGCGATGACTACGCGCGGGTTCACCGAGATCGAAGCCGAACAGGTTGCACACCTGATCGCCGACGTGCTCGATGCACCGAATGACGAGGCCGTGCTTGAGCGGGTGCGCAAGGATGTTTCCGCCCTGTGCAAGAAGTTTCCGGTGTACGGTGCCTGATCCGAAATGAAATGCCCCTTCTGCGGCGCGGCGGAAACTACCGTCGCGGATACCCGCATCAACGACGACGGCGACATCGTGCGCCGTCGTCGGCGCTGTCTCTCGTGTGACAAGCGCTTTTCCACCTACGAGCGGGCGGAGATCCGCCTGCCGCAGGTGGTCAAGAAAAATGGTTCGCGAGTCGATTTTGACCGCGAAAAGCTCTCCTCGAGCGTCTGGCTGGCCTTGCGCAAGCGCCCGGTGACCGTGGAAACGGTGGATGCCGCGCTGGCGCGCATCGAGGAGAAGTTGCTTACCCTCGGCGAACGTGAGATCCCTTCTGAAAAAGTCGGCGAGATGGTGATGCGCGAGCTAAAGCGGATCGACAAGGTCGCGTATGTCCGCTTTGCCTCGGTCTACCGTAACTTCGAGGACGTCGACGAATTTTCCGATCTGGTGCGCGAGGTTTCTCGGCCAACGGCACCGCGCCGCAGCCGCTGATTGCGAGCAGGTGGCGGATGGTTGATCCACGAGGCGATACCCGTTTCACCGGTAAGTCGGTAGCCTTTTCGGCAGAGGATCATGCACGCATGGCGCGTGCCTTGCGCCTTGCCGAGTTCGGCTTGTATTCGGCCTCGCCAAATCCCCGTGTCGGCTGTGTGATTGTCCGTGACGGACAGGTGGTTGGGGAAGGGTGGCATCGTCTGGCGGGCGAAGCACATGCCGAAGTGCATGCCTTGAAGATGGCCGGAGCGCGTGCCAATGGGGCAACGGCCTACGTCACGCTTGAGCCTTGCAGTCATCACGGGCGAACTCCACCTTGCGCCGAAGCGTTACTGGCGGCCGGGGTGAGTCGCGTGGTCGCGGCAATGCAGGATCCGAATCCGCTGGTTTCCGGACGCGGCCTGCAGCGTTTGGCCGATGCAGGCGTCCGGGTCGAGTGCGGCTTGCTCGAGAACGAGGCGCATGAGCTCAATCTCGGATTTGTGTCCCGCATGACGCGTGGCAGACCCTGGGTGCGCGCCAAACTGGCGTCCAGCCTGGATGGGAAAACAGCGCTCGAGAATGGCGCGAGTCAATGGATCACTGGCGAGGCGGCGCGTCATGACGGTCATCGGTGGCGTGCGCGTGCCTGCGCCATCCTGTGCGGCATGGGTACGGTCATGGCAGACGATCCACAGCTCTCGGTCCGGGGGGTCGATACCCTGCGCCAACCGCTGAAGGTGATCGTTGATCGCCAGCTTGAAATGCCGCTCACCGCACGCCTGCTTGACGACGGACGCATCCTGGTGGCGACGGCCAGTGCAGATACCCTGCGCGCGGATAACCTACGTGCCCGTGGCGCGGAGGTACTTGATTGCCGCCTGAATAATGGACGGGTTGATC
>CAZHFS010000323.1:0-3721 GCA_964531885.1 uncultured Propionivibrio sp. | reverse complement strand
GTTCGGTGCTCCAGCCCTTGACGACGGGCACCAGTAATTCGGCAAACGCCAGACGCTCGGCCCGCACGGCGGCATCGGGGTGGTGTTCGGCGGCGTCGAGCGCCGCGGCAACGACATACGCCAGGGCGCGACTGGCCTCGGCCTGCGCACGCATGGTCAGCAACATGCGCCGCACATCGGGATGCGCCACGATGGGCACACGCGGCCCGCCGCGCACGCCGAGCGCAAAGCCCTGGATGCGCTCGCGGGCGTAATCGCGCGCCCGCTGGTAGGCGCGCTCGCAAACCGCCACGCCCTCCATGCCGACGCCGAAGCGCGCCACATTCATCATCACGAACATGTATTCGAGCCCCCGGTTTTCCTCGCCGGCGAGGAAACCCACCGCCCCGCCCCGGTCGCCGAAAACCATCGTCGCCGTCGGGCTGGCGTGGATGCCGAGCTTGTGCTCGAGTGAGACGCAGTAAGCGTCGTTGCGTTCGCCCGGCGTGCCATCGGGATTGGGCAGGAATTTGGGCACCACGAACAGCGAGATGCCCTTGACGCCTTCGGGCGCATCCGGCGTGCGCGCCAGCACGAGGTGGACGATGTTCTCGGCCATGTCGTGCTCGCCGTAGGTGATGAAGATCTTCTGCCCGAACACCCGGTAGGTGCCGTCGGGCTGCGGCTCGGCACGCGCGCGTACGGCGGCGAGGTCGGAGCCGGCCTGCGGCTCGGTGAGGTTCATCGTGCCGGTCCACTGCCCGCTGACCATTTTTTCGAGATAGGTCGCCTTGAGGCTGTCCGACCCGGCCAGCACCAGCGCCTCGACCGCCCCCGTGGTCAGCAGCGGGCACAGGGAGAAAGCATGATTGGCCGATTTCCACATCTCGCCGACCGCCGCGGCCACGAGATGCGGCAAGCCCTGCCCACCGAACTCGGGCGGCCCGGAGAGCGCACTCCAACCGCTTTCGGCAAACAGGCGGTAGGCTTGTGCAAACCCCTCGGGCATGCGCACGGCACCCTCGGCAAACTGGGCGCCGCTGCGGTCACCGCTGGCATTGAGCGGGGAAATCACTTCGCTGGCAAATTTCGCAGCTTCTTCGAGGATTGCCGCCACCACGTCGGCAGAAGCCTCTTCGCAGCCCGGCAAGGCAGCCACGGCCTCAAGGCCGGCCAGTTCTTCGAGAACAAACTGCATGTCGCGTAACGGTGCACGGTATTCGCTCATAGCAACCTCCACGATACGGGTGCCCCTTGCCCGACGTGAGCAAGGGGATGGGAACCGGGTCTGCGCCTGAACGGCGCAAACTGCTGCAAACGCTTGCCTCTCGACGCCCGCACCGCCCCGTAAACCGGGTGCGGCACGGCGCCATGTGCTACGACAGGGCGGCGGTCAGTTCGGGAACCAGGGTAAAGAGATCGCCGACCAGACCGTAATCCGCCACCTGGAAGATCGGCGCTTCCGGATCCTTGTTGATGGCCACGATCACCCGGCTGTCTTTCATCCCGGCCAGATGCTGGATCGCGCCTGAAATGCCGATGGCAATGTACAGCTGCGGCGCGACCACCTTGCCGGTCTGCCCGACCTGCAGGTCGTTGGACACATAACCGGCATCGACCGCTGCCCGCGAGGCGCCCAGCGCCGCGCCCAGGCGATCGGCAAGCGGTTCAAGCAGGCCATGGTAATTTTCGCCGCTCCCCAGACCACGCCCGCCGGAAACGACGACGCTGGCCGCCGTCAGTTCGGGGCGTTCGGACACCGTGATCTGGCGGTCAACCACGCGCGACAAGGCGAGATCCGGGCCAGCCGCTAGCGCCTCGACCGGTGCACCAGTCGCCGCATCGCCCGCCGGCTCGAATGCCGTGCTGCGGATGGTGACGACCTTCAGCCCGGCAGGGGCACGCACCGTGGCCAGCACGTTACCCGCATAAATCGGGCGTACAAACGTATCGGGCGCGACGACCTCGACGATCTCGGAGACCTGGGGTACATCCAGCATGGCCGCGACGCGCGGCATGACCGATTTGCCCACAGCGCTTGCGGGGGCAAGCAGGTGTGTGTAGTCGCCGGCCAGCGAAACCAGCAGAGCGGACAGGTTCTCGGCGCCCTGATCGGCGTAGTGCGCGGCCTCCGCACAGCGCACGTGGGCGACTCCGGCAATCGCCGCCGCCGCGGCCGCCGCCGCAGCACACTGCTGCCCGGCGACCAGAACATCGATTTCGCCACCAAGGCGCGTGGCGGCCGCGACGGCAGAGCGCGTCGCCGCTTTAAGGGATTGGTTGTCGTGCTCGGCAAGGACAAGGATACGCATATCAGATCACCCGGGCTTCGTTCTTGAGTTTGGCCACCAGTTCAGCAACGTTCTCCACCCGCACGCCAGCGCTCCGGCGCGGCGGCTCGGCATAACCGAGGACGGCCAAGGCCGGCGCAACCTCGACCCCCAACGCCTCCGGTGTCAGCACATCGAGCGGCTTCTTCTTGGCCTTCATGATGTTCGGCAAGGTGGCATAGCGCGGCTCATTGAGACGCAGATCGGTGGTCACCACCATGGGCAGCGCCGCCTCAACCGTCTCGCAGCCGCCATCGATTTCGCGCGTCACCTGCGCCCGGCGGGCCGACGCATCGACCACCAGCTTCGAGGCGCAGGTGGCCTGTGCCCAGCCCTGGCGCGCGGCCAGCATGGCGCCGACCTGGCTGGCATCATCGTCGATCGCCTGCTTGCCGCAGATCACGAGATCGGGCGTCTCACGGGCGCACACTGCTGCCAGGAGACGCGCCACCGCAAGGGGCTGCAACTCGGCCTCGGTCTCGACCAGCACGGCCCGGTCGGCGCCGAGCGCCAGGGCCGTACGCAAGGTTTCCTGGCACGCCGCGCCGCCGGCCGAGACGACAATCACTTCACCAGCCAAGCCGGCCTCCTTGAGACGCACGGCTTCTTCCACCGCGATTTCGTCAAACGGATTCATCGACATCTTGGCATTGGCAATGTCGAGCCCCGTACCATCGGCCTTGGCGCGAACACGCACGTTGTAGTCAACCGCCCGCTTTACGGGCACAAGAATCTTGAGCACACGCCCTCCTGATTTGCATGCGAGGCATCGCCGAATGGCGATCGCCTGGGGTTTGACATCGGGTCACCGGAGCCTGACAATGGACTCCATACGGTTCGGTATGGTTCAGAATACGGATCACCCGGCACGCTGTCAACGCACTTGCATCCAGCGTAGGCAGCGCGCCCCGCGAAAGGAAGGAAATGCCACAAACTCCCCCGGCCACACCAGCGCCTCCACCAGCGAGCACCACCCCGCGCACGCCGCTCGGTCGTGCCGAATGGGTGGCTGCCGCCATCGACACCCTCGCCGAACAGGGCATCGACGGCCTGCGCATCGAGGCACTGGCGCGCCGCTGCGGCGTGACCAAAGGCAGTTTTTACTGGCATTTCCGCGACCGGCGCGACCTCGCCGAAGCCGTCCTGACCGAATGGCAAGCCGGCCGACTGGCTGATCTGAACCATCCCGACAATGTGACGGCAGACGAAGCCCAGACGCTTTTACGGGAGATCGTCGACCGCTACGCCACCCGCCGAAACCGGCGCGGCATGGCCATTGAGCTGGCAATCCGCGACTGGGCGCGCCGCGACGAACTGGCGGCAACGGTGGTGGAAGCCGTGGATCACGCCCGACTCGAAGGCGCCCGGCACCTGCTGCTGCGCTGCGGCGTTCCGGCCAGCGAAGCCAAGGC
>CAZHFS010000322.1:0-3727 GCA_964531885.1 uncultured Propionivibrio sp. | reverse complement strand
TCAGCCGGATCTGCGCCTGCCGCTCCTCAAGCATGGTGGTCCGCAATTGCATGAGACCCATCAGCCCGAGAATGATCATGCCGACCAAGGCCGCCGCAATGATCAAGAGGATGCGATTTCGTAGCTTCATTTTCTCTCCCCGAGATTGTTATATATAAACAGGCTACGGCAAAACAAAGCAAAACCTGAATAAATAATTCGGATCGGGACGATTCCGGATCAGCGCTCACTCGCCGAGAGACGAGTATGAGACTATAGTTAGCATCTCAAACCCGCCCACCTGAGTCTTTTCGTGGCCTCCGTCGCTCGCCGCCTTTCTACCGTTTTCACAGCCTTGCTGACCCTGTTCGCGAGCGGGGGGCATGCCAGTTCGTCCGTGCCCGAATACACCCTGGTCACTGACTATTGGCCCCCTTTCCGCATCGCGGGGCAACACGAAACGATGACCGGGATCGATATCGACCTGGTGGCCAGGATCGAAGCCCGTCTTGGCATCAAAATCCAGATCCAGCGCGTCCCCTGGATACGTGCCCTGGCGATGATGCGCGAAGGCAAGGCTGATTTCATGAGCGGCCTCGCGCGTACCGCCGAGCGGGAGACGTTCATTCATTATGCCGAGCCCCCGTACACGCAAATCCGCCCGGTCTTCTACAAGCTGGCGTCCAGCCCGAAGGAGATCATTCGCTACGAGGACTTGGCCGGGCACCGGATCGGTTTTACGCGTGGCAGCGCGTATTTTGAACCGTTCGACAGCGATACCACCCTCGACAAGCATTCGGCCACGGACGAAACACAGCTCTTGAAAATGCTCGTCGGCCAACGCTTCGATTTCATCATCGGCAGCGACCTGCAGGCCGACTATGAGATTAGCATACGCGGTTACAAAAACCGGATCGTCAAAGCCGACTACCGCCCCGAAAAGTCGGTCCCGCTCTATATCGGCGTTTCGCGCAAATCGGCCTTCCTGCCCCGGGTCGAGGAGCTCAACCGGGCTATAACCGAATTGCTGGCCAATGGCACCGTCACCGACTTACTCGGACGTTATGGCGTCGCGCCCCCCGCGTCGACAGTGCCGAAGGCAAAGACTGAATCGCAGTCGAGGCAGACCGACCCGCAGGGTTCGAAACCACCGGCCAAGGAGTAGCTATCCTGCCCGGGCGTTCGCATCACCTGCTTACCCGGCACGCTCCTCGAGCGCAGCAGCGATGCCCCGCAGCGCGACAAGCGCATTCTCGGCCAGCGCCACACCGGGCACACCGAACAAATCGGGCTGGGCCGGGTTGATACGGATGAGCGGTGCGCGTTGTGCTTCGCCAACCTGGCGCACGGTCGGCACAGCCGTCCCGGCACCAAGCTCGATGACGACCAGGCGTTCGACTGAGCGCCGCCACTCGGCAAAACGCGCCTCCTGTGCATCACTTCTGGCCACACACCAGCTCCAGTCGCCAAACATCAGGATATTCGGCCGCGCCAAGGCGCCGCAAAGCGGACAACGAGGTAACGCCGAACGGGCACGACAGGCTGCCGCATCGACATCGAGCCGCAAGTCATCGGCCGACCAGATCGCAGCACAACAAGGGGTGGTGCATTGCAAGTGATGGATCGAACCGTGGCACTCGACGATACGCTCGGGAGCAAAACCGGCTTTCTGAAACTGCCCGTCCACGTTACTTGTAAAGACAAACACCCCCGCCCTCAGCCGTTCGCCCATGCCACGCAGAATGTTGAACCCCGCATGCGGCACGGTCGCCCGATAGAGGTTCAGACGATGTCCGTAGAAGCCCCAGGCCAGTTCGGGATCGTGGACAAAGGCACTCGGATTGGCAATCTCTTCAAAACGGATGCCGGCGGCACCGAGTGCCGGATAAGCCCGCCAGAAACCTTGCGTCCCGCGAAAATCGGGCAGACCCGAATCGACGCCGAATCCGGCACCGGCAGTAAGCAGCAGACCATCGGCCTGCGTGATCAGTTCGGCACAGCGGCGGTAGCCCGGCGCAAGATCAACCTGTTCATGCTCTGGCGTCTGCATGGTTCAACCCTCGGCAAACACGGCAGGCTCCACGAGAAACAACCCGACCGGTCTTTCCGCCAGGACCGCCCAAGACGCGTCGGCCCCAGCAGGGCAAAGCCTCGCGCTGTCGCCGTGTGCACTAAGTGCGCTGTGGTTCATTATTCCCAGAAATTGCGATGCAATCTCAGCCATGTACCGCTGCGTATTCGGCTAGACGGGCCTGCCACTCAGCCTTTTCGGCCTCGCTCGTAAAGGAGGCAGCGAAGCTGTTCGCTGCCAGTTGCACCAGTTCGGCGCGCGACAGATCAAGTGCCTCGGCGACGGCCAGGTAGTTGGCAGCGATATAGCCACCAAAATAGGCCGGATCGTCGGAATTGACGGTCACGCACAACCCGGCACGTAACAGGCGGGCGAGGTTGTGCAGGCGCAAGTCGCTGACCACGCGCAGTTTCAGATTGGAGAGCGGGCAGACGGTGAGCGGCACCTGTTCGCGTTTGAGGCGTTCGATCAGTGCCTCGTCCTCCTCGGCGCGCACCCCGTGGTCAATCCGCTCGGCGCCAAGCACATCGAGCGCCGCACTCACGTAGGCCGCCGGACCTTCCTCGCCGGCATGTGCGACGACGCGCAGCCCGGCCGCACGCGCCCGGGCGAAGACACGCGCGAATTTCTCGGGCGGATTGCCGCGCTCGGACGAGTCGAGGCCGACTCCGACCCACAGGTCGCCATAAGCCTCACGTAAGGGCAGCGCAGCCTCCAGCGTCGCCAGCGCCTCGTCTTCGGACAAATGGCGCAGGAAGCACAAAATGAGGCGCGCTGAAAAACCGTGGGTGGCACGCGCCTCGCGCAGTGCACGCGCCAGTCCGGCAAAGACGATCTCGATCGGGACGCCGCGCTCGGTATGGGTCTGCGGATCGAAGAAGAGTTCGGCATGGCATACCCCATCGGCACGGGCGCGTTCGACGTAGGCTGCCGCGAGGTCATGAAAGTCATCCACCGTGCGCAAGGCGGCAGCCCCGGCGTAGTAGAGATCGAGGAAGGATTGCAGATCGTCGAACAAGTACGCCGCGCGCGCTGCCTCGACGCTGGCGTAGGGCAGCGCGATGCCGTTGCGTTGCGCGAGTTCGAACATCAACTCCGGTTCAAGCGTCCCCTCGATGTGCAAATGCAACTCGGCTTTGGGCAAGCCACGGAGGTAATCGGAAAGCGTGGCGGGCATGCGTCTTCTCTGTGTGTAAATGGAATCTGTGCATTGTGCAGCAAAACAGCCTGACCGGCACCCAGGCGCCTGAAAACCCCTTGCGAACCCGTGAAATCCGGTCTTTCACACACCGAACCAGGTTTGCAGCACCCACCCCGCCCCCCCCGCGAAAGAAAGCGTTTGGTGCTAGAATGCCCCGCAACGCGCCAGGGGCATTGCCACCTTTGGCCATGTCCAGACAACAGGACCCGCAGACCGCTTTCCAGAACCCTCGCAAGTTTCCCAACCTTCGAAATTGAAAGAAAGACTGCAATGACGGCTATCAAACAAGAAGACCTGATCCAGAGCATCGCCGATGCTTTCCAGTTCATCAGCTACTACCATCCGCTCGACTTCGTGAAGGCCCTCGGCGAGGCCTACGAACGCGAAGAGGCGCCGGCAGCCAAGGACGCCATCGCCCAAATCCTCACCAACTCGCGCCTGTGCGCCGAAGGCCACCGTCCGATCTGCCAGGACAC
>CAZHFS010000321.1:0-3733 GCA_964531885.1 uncultured Propionivibrio sp. | reverse complement strand
CCTGGCCATGACCTCTCGCACCACATAACGGTCGAACTCGTTGATCAAGCCAAGCCGCTTGGCCATCGGAACGAAGACCCCCGCCGACACCACCTCGCCAGTCTCCTCAACAACGCGCAGAAGCACCTCGTGCTGGAGCAGCGTCTGCGAGGCCCCGCTCATCCGAACATCCTGCTTGAACAACAGCACCCGTCCCTCGTCGAGGATACGCCGCAGGTTGGCAGACCATTCGCTGGCGCTGCGGGTCGCCACCGCTCGTGCCGACGCGCGCTGCACCTGCCAGGCATTCCCGCCTTTGGCCTGGGCAGCACGCAACGCCGAGTCGGCTTCGGACAGGAAGTCCCCGTGCGCCTGCCCGTGGTAGCAAACCATCCCGGCATGGGCAACATCCAGCGCATCGACCAAGCCTTTGTCGTGCAACTGAGGCAAGGACTGCATGAGTTGAACCAGAAAATCCTCGCACTCTTTCTCAGGCACATCGGCCAGCACGATCGCAAAATCGGCCCCGGCGATATGCGCGGCGAAATGGTCATCGCCAGCCAGCTTGGCACAGTGCGACTCGATCAACTGTCCCAGCCCTTCGAGCAAGGCATCGACGCGGGCGAAACCGGATCGCTCGTTGAGCTCCTTCAAACCCTTAATCTCGAGGAGAATCAGCGCTCCGGAGAGAAAACGATCCTCGGCCGCCATGAGAAAACGCAATTGCATGTCGAAATAGCGCCGGTTGGCTAGCCCGGTCACTGGATCGCGGTAATTCTCGGCCCGGATCCGCTCCATGGTGTCGGCCTGTTCCTCGAACATTTCCTTGACCTTGGTCGTCATCCGGTTCATCGCCTCGACCACGCTGCGCAATTCCAGGGTCCAGGGAATCTTGTCCTGGACCGGGTACTGTCGGTCGCAGATCGCCTTGGCCTGCACCTCGACGGCGCGCAGGGGACGCAAAACGTAATGAAGCAGAATCACCCCGATCAGGAAGGTAACCAGCGACGCCCCGAGGAACCACCAGAACGACTGCACCGTGTTTGTCCACAGGGTCATGTAAGCATGCCCGGCGCTGGCGGAGACGAGAATGGTGCCGGCCTGCTGCCAGCCGTCCATCACCAACGCCTCGCCGCGTGGCGTTTCCAGCGGAAAACGCGAGACAAACCACGCCGGCACGGATTCAAGCTTGGATGATGCACGCCGTTCGACCAGCAAAGTGTCGTCAATGCCGCGCAGGATGACTTCGCGGTAATAGCCGCTATCGAACACCGCATCGATCAGACGTTCGACGACCACCATATCCCCACCTTCCGCAAAATGCGGAGAAAGCGTCACCCCCAGAGAGGTCGCCGTATCCTGCGAGATGGTCTTGAGCTGCTCGGAAAGGTAAGCCCGGGTGTTATGCACGCTGATCGCAAACGTCCCGGCAAAAAGCAGGATGAACAGGGTGACGATCACGAGGATCAACTGGCGTAGTAGGGTCATCGCTCTTTCCTCCGGAAGCGGCTCGCGCTTCAGTCGAATTCCTTGCCAATGCGCGCATTGAGCTCGCGCCAGAAACCGATATTGCTCGAACCACCTTCCACATTCTTGCCTGTCCCTCGCTGCTGGGCCAGCCACAGGCCCGAACCGTTGAAGGCATAGACCGGCGTCAGATCGCTGCGCTGATTGGCCGGCTTGATCTCGGCAATCAGGTTATCCAGAACAAGTGGAACCGCCTTAGGATCAGCATAGTAGGTCAGCACCATGTGCGCTTGGCTGGTCGGGGTCCAGTTGGGATTGCGCGCCTTGACGTAAGTGATTTTCAGCTTGTCCATGGAGACGCCGAGCATCATTAGCGTGAAATATTTGGCGATGGAAAAATCTTCGCAATCACCGCCATTGGTGACCAGCATCTCGCTCGGTGTGGCCCAGTAATCATTCGCGCCCCAGTGCTCCTGATCGGAAACAAAGGGGATCTGATTGAAGAAATCATTGACCTGCTTGAGCTTGGCGCTGTCAGGCCGATCGCGTGAGGATTGTGCCACCTTCTGCCAGGCCTCGAGCCGCTGCCTTGCCCGGGCGCCATATTTCTTTTCCGCAGCCTCGAGCATGCGCGACGAGAGCGTTAAGCGAGCAACTTCCGGCGCATCGGCAACGACCAGGGATTCGTCGTGCTGAACCGTCCAAAGGGCCAGCAGGACACAGAATGCGCACAGAAGCGAGCGCAGGCGCAGCCTGAACGAAACGGGACTCACGCTTGTCGTCACATGCATCGGCCCGGCCCAAAAAAGGCTGCGACGCTAAGCGCCGCAGATCATCGCTGATCAATCCGGGCGAGCCGCGAGACTTCACCCGAACCGGCACACGCACCCGCGCGTGCGCCGGCCAAAACCCTGCTTAGGGCAGCGATGCCTCAACGGGAGGCTGTACGCCCAAATAGTTGAGGAGTTGCCCCATGTCAGCCAGCACGCGGTAGCGGGCGAACATTTCAAGATACATGGCTGAAGTGTAGTTCATCTGCGAGGTAAACGATTCGTTCACCGAGTCGAGCAGGTCAAGCAGGGTACGCTGTCCGAGATTGAACTGCTTGGCATAACTCTCGCTCGTCGCCATGCTCATGTCGGCGTGCGTTTTCATTGCCGGCAGGCGTTCAGCGGCCGAGGTGTAAGCGTTCCAAGACAACCGGGTGCTTTCCTCGACCTGACGCTGGGTCCGGCTCATGACTTCGCGCGCCTCGTTGGTCAGGTGCGTGGTCTCGCTGATGCGTGCCATGTCCGAACCGCCACGGAACAGGTTGTAGCGCATGCGCAGCATGGCCCATTTTTCATCATTGTCGCCCTTAACGCCGTCGAGATTCTTGTTGTTCCCGTAGCCGAGTTCAAGATCAAAGCGCGGATAGAGCGTCGATTTCGCGGCTTCGCGCTGGTATTCCGCTGCCTTGACGTCGGCATTGGCCGACTTGAGGATCGGGTGATTGCTGACGGCCGTCTGGCTGGCCTCATCAGGCGTCTTGGGGATCAGACTGGATTCAGGGGCGACAGGCTTGGAAAGCTGAATCGGGCGGGCACCGACGATACGCTGGAAGTTGATTTCGGCATCGCGGAGATTCGCTTCCGCAGACACGAGATTGGCACGCGCCAAGCCCAGACGCGCGGCGGATTGCTCCTGATCGGACTTACGGCCGACACCGCCGGTCGAGCGGATATTAATCTGATCCATGGTGCGCACGTGCGCATCGAGGTTTTCCTTGGCCAGACGAACGAGTTCCTGGTTGCGTAGCACGTTGAGATACGCCTCCACACCCCGCAGCCCCATCGCCTCGGAGGTACCGAGAACCTTCCAGGCGGCGGACTCGACCCGCGCCTTGTTGCGCCCCACCTCGCTGCTCACGGCAAAGCCATCAAAGAGCATCTGGGTCAGCGTGATCTGCGCTTCCTGACGATTGAGCTTGCGCCAGTCGTTATAACCGGCAACGCGAGTCGTGGTGTTATCGCTCCACTCGTTCCCGGTCCCGGCCAGCAGGTCAACCTTCGGGAAATAACCGCCACGCGCATTCTTGACGGCTTCATCATTGGCCAAGCGCTGGTTGGTCTCGACCAGCACGTCCGGACTGGTCTTCACGACCATGTCGATAGCATCTTTCAGGGATTGGGCATACGCCGGCGCCTGAAGCAGGCCAGCGACAATCAATGCAGCGGTCGAGACACGAACTGGATTCCAATGTTTCATTGCTTTCCCTCTCTTCTCCGAAATTATTGTCGATCGCGGC
>CAZHFS010000320.1:0-3752 GCA_964531885.1 uncultured Propionivibrio sp. | reverse complement strand
CAACGCCTACGCCGAATACCAGCGCGGCATGGAGCGCTACTGGTGCCTGCGCTGGTTGCGCCAGGAAGGGATCGATACCCTCACGGCCCACGTGCGCCGCGAAAATCTCGTCAAGATCGACCACCTGCCGATCATCCAGCGCGTGCCTTCGCTGCCGGAACTGCCTCTCGGCCAGACCGTCCGCTTGCGGGTCGAGGCCTGCGACGAACTCGATCTGGCCCTGCTCTGCCGTTTTGTCGAGACGCTTGATCTTGACGCAAGCGAAAGCGACAATCCGGACGATGCCATCGACGCCCCCGAGGAACTCGACTGACCGTGACTGCTGCCGTCGCCATCGCTGACTTCCCTCGCCCGCCCCGTGCCGAACGCACCTTGTGGTGGGCGCTGGGCATCTCGCTCGGTTTGCACGCCCTCCTGCTGTCGCTGCACTTCAAGTTCCCCGAAGCGTCGCGCATCGTGCAGGACAAGGCGCTCGAGATCATCCTGGTCAACAGCCGCTCGGCGCACCGCCCCAAGGACGCCCAAGCGCTGGCGCAGACCAATCTGGACGGTGGCGGCAACACCGACCAGAACCGGCGCGCCAAGACGCCGCTCCCGCCATCACCCCACCAGCAGACTGGCAACGACCTCGAACAGGCGCAAAAGCGCGTACAGGCCATGGAAGCGCAGCAGCAGCAACTGCTCACCCAGGCCCGCGGCAAAAACAAGACCCGCGACAGCAAGGAAGCGCAGGCTCAGCCCGACCCCACGCCGAGCGTAAGCGGCCATGAACTGGCCAACAGCGCCCTGGCCATGGCCCGCCTTGAAGCCGAAATTGCCCGCAACACCGACGACTACAACAAACGGCCGCGCAAGAAATTTCTTGGCACCCGCACGGCGGAATACCGCTTCGCCCGCTACATGGAGGACTGGCGCCTCAAGGTCGAACGCGTCGGCACGCTCAACTACCCGCAAGCGGCCAAGGGCAAGCTCTACGGCTCCTTGCAGCTCTCGGTATGGATCAAGAACGACGGGACAATCCACGACGTTCAGATCGACCGCTCCTCGGGCCAGCGCGTGCTCGACGACGCGGCAAAACGCATCGTGGCCATGGCGGCCCCCTACGCCCCCTTCCCGCCGGACATCCAGCGCGATACCGACATTCTGGTCATCACCCGCAACTGGACCTTCACCCGCGGCGACCAGCTCGAAACCCGCTGACGCCACAGCGCTCCTCGCTCCCCGGCCTCGTCACTTCCCGCACCGCACCTCACGGCAAACCATGACCGACCTCTACTGCGTTTTCGGCAACCCCATCGCGCACAGCAAATCACCGCAGATTCATGCCGCCTTTGCCGTGCAGACCGGCCAGAACCTGCGCTACGAAGCGCGCCTGGCGCCGGTGGACGATTTTGCCGGCGCCGTGGCCGCCTTCTTGCGTGACGGAGGACGTGGGGCCAACGTTACCGTGCCTTTCAAAGAAGACGCCTATCGCCTGGCCACCCGACGCACGCCGCGCGCCGAACAGGCCGGCGCGGTCAACCTGCTCACCTTCGCGGATGGCGAGATCGTCGGCGACAACAGCGACGGGGCCGGCCTCTTGCGTGACCTCGAAACCAACCTCGGCTGCCCCCTTGCCGGCCGGCGCGTCCTCTTGCTCGGCGCTGGCGGCGCGGCGCGCGGCGCGCTCGGCCCCTTGCTCTCTGCCCATCCTGCCCGACTCGGCATCGCCAACCGCACCCCGGCGAAGGCCGTCACGCTGGCCGCGGCCTTCGCTGCGCACGGACCGGTCAGTGGCCTGTCCTTCGCCGAGTTACCCAGCCATCAGTTCGACATCATCATAAACGCTACCGCCGCCAGCCTCGCCGGCGAACTGCCACCCTTGCCCGACGGGCTGATCGCACCCGGCGGCACGGCTTACGACATGATGTATGGCCGCGCCACGCCTTTCCTCACCTGGGCTCAGACACAAGGCGCCGGCCGCTGTGCCGATGGTCTGGGCATGCTGGTCGAGCAGGCCGCCGAAGCCTTCTTCGTCTGGCGAGGCATCCGCCCGGACACCGCCAGCGTGCTTGGCGAACTGCGCGCACAACTCGCCAGCGCATGACCCGAGTGCTCGCCAGCGCGGCAACCTGGACCAAGCGCCTGCTCCTGCTCGTCCTGGCCCTCCTGATTCTGTGGCAACTGTGGTTGTTCGGCTGGGTGCTGTGGTGGAAGTGGAATCCGCCGCGCCTGACCCGCTTCATGGAAATCCGCCTGGAGGAAATGCAAGTCAAGAATCCGCGCGCGGTGCTCTATCAGCAATGGGTCGACTACGCCCGCATCTCCCCGCACCTCAAACGCGCCGTAGTCAGCGCCGAAGATGACCGCTTCCTCCTGCACACCGGTTTTGACTGGAACGGCATCCAGAAGGCCATGGAGAAGAACCGCCAGCGCGGCCAGGTCGTCGCCGGCGGTTCGACGATCACCCAGCAACTGGCCAAGAACCTCTTCCTCTCGCCCGACAAATCGTTCTGGCGCAAAGCCCAGGAAGCCGTACTCACGGTCATGATCGAAGCAACCTGGGACAAGCAACGCATTCTCGAGGTCTACCTCAACGTCATCGAATGGGGCAACGGCATCTTCGGCGCCGAAGCCGCCGCACGCCATTACTTCGGGACCGGTTGCCACCAGCTCTCACCAAGCCAGGCAGCACGACTCGCGGCCATGGTTCCCAGCCCGCGCCGTTTCGACCGCCGCCGCGACTCGCCCTACCTCGCCGAACGCAGCGACATCATCCTCAGTCGCATGAACGCCTCCCGCATTCCCTGAGCCGCACGAACACCACCGTAGTCAGCCGACGCGCGCCGTGCTAAGTTGAGAGACACGTCGCCTGGGATGTCCTGACATGCGTTTCGGCATCTGCCTCCTACTCCTCCTGATCGGACCAGCCCGGGCCGAGGAACTGGTTGTGCACTTCCACCCGAGGCCGCCTTATGCTTTTTTGGTCGACGGCCAACTGAGCGGACTGAGCGGAACGCCGATTGCACATGCGCTCAAGCGTGCCGGCATCGCCTACACCGTCCAGGAAACCCCGGCCGCCCGCCAGTTGGCCATGGCCAAGGAGAGTAAAGGGGCACACTGTTTCGTCGGCTGGTACCGCACCCATGAACGCGAACACTTTGCCCGGTTTTCGCGCCCGGTGTACCGCGACCAGCCGAACATCGTCCTGTTCAATGCCGCCAGTGTTAATGCCCGGGAAATCGCCTCGCTTGCCCAACTCCTTGCCAGCACCGATCTCATCCTGCTCAGCAAAAAAGGCTATTCGTACGGCCCCGCCATCGATGCCATGCTCGCCGGATCGCCCGCGCCGCGCCAGGAGGTCACGGTCGAAAACGTGCAGATGATCAAGATGCTGCACGCCCGGCGAGCCGACTACATATTCATGGCACCCGAGGAACTCGATCCCCTGCTGGCGGCGGCAAACCGCCTGAAAAGTGACTTTGCCATCCGTTCCTTCGCTGACATGCCGCCCGGCCAGACCCGCCATCTGATGTGCACCCGAGCGGTCGCCCCGGCGCTGCTGGCCCGCTTCGACGCCGCTCTGGAATAACGCCACTCGCATTCACGACGCCGTCGCGATCCACGCCCCACGCCCCGTGCTAAAATCGCCGCACAGCGCGGCGAGGTACACAGGAGGCAGTTCCGATGAGCGAAGAAAAGAAAAAAAATCCGGATCACCTGGACAGTGTGCTCGCCCTGATTTCGCGCCATAAACAAGCCTGCGAGGCCAG
>CAZHFS010000319.1:0-3757 GCA_964531885.1 uncultured Propionivibrio sp. | reverse complement strand
CGTTTTCCATGCCCTGGTAGAACAGCAGGTCGCGTTCATGCAGCAGGTTCTCGGCCACGCCGTTGCGACCCGTGTCGGAAGCGACGCCGATTTTTTCGCGGCCGTGCACCAGGTACTGCACATCGATGTACTGGTGGTGAACTTCCGGACGCGTTTCGCCAAACGGCTTGGTCGTCATGTCGATGACCTGTACGTAGATATCCTTGCCTTGCAGGTCGTAATTGCCGGCGGGTAGCGCGGCAAAATCGGTCTGCAACAGATGCTCGACGGCCGTTTTGAGTGGCTTTGGCAACCACGCAAAGCCGGATTCCAAATCGCTGACGTGCCCAAAAATCATGGTGTTGTCCTCTCCCTGCCTCGCTCAGAAAATTCGCTGCGACCATGAGCAGAGCAATGCTCTGATCGCATTCTGTTAAATTCTAAAATACGGAATGCCGTTTCGAGGCGTAGAATATTGAGCGTGATATCGACTGTCAAGCCATTTTTTTCCGTGTGTGTTGGCGGTTAGTTCCGGAAAATGCCGAGTGCTTACGGGGCATGCAGGGGGTATCATCTCGAGCCAACAAAATTGGCACCGACTACCCATACTTGGCACCGTTGTGCCTCCGCTTTGGTGATTAGATGACTACGGCAAACGCACCAGACAGTCCCTCCGGAACCCAGAGCCTTCTCCGCGGACTGCAACTCATGGAACTGCTCAGCAACTATGCCAACGGCTGCCCTCTGGCCACGCTGGCCGAGGAAGCCGGCATGAGCAAGAGCACCACGCATCGCCTGCTGCAGGGATTGCAGAGCGCGGGCTACGTTACGCCCGCCCCCACGCATGGCTGTTACCGGCTGACCACCAAATGTGTGGCCATCGGGCAGAAGGCCCTTTCCTCGCTGAACATCATTCATGTGTCGGCCAGGCATCTGGAAGCGCTGAACATCGAATCGGGCGAAACGGTGAATCTCTCGTGCATGCAGGAAGGGCGGGCGATCATGATCAACAAGCTCGACCCAGTGCGCAGCATCATTCGCACGCATGCCTACGTCGGGCAGACCTTGTCGCTGTACTGTTCGGCGATGGGTAAGCTCTATCTGGCCCACAATTTCAAGGGTTCGCTTGACGAATACTGGGCGTCGCACGCAACCGAGATCAACGCGCTGACACAGCACACGATCACCGACCTGGCGGCGATGAAAAAGGAGCTCAAGACAATCGAGAAGCTCGGCTATGCCGTTGACCGGGAGGAAAACGAGCTGGGTATCAGCTGCGTCGCAGCGCCGATTTTCGACGTGATGGGTCGCATGCAGTACTCGGTGTCACTCTCGCTGACCAGCGTCAAACTGGCGCAAGTGGGTGAGCAGAACCTCGCGGCCAAGGTCATGGAAACGGCGCGGCGGATATCGGCTGAACTGGGTGGTGCCTAGCTATCTAACCGGATGGCTGGTTGCCGCGAGTTGGTCATCGTTGGCCAAGTTGGCCGGGCGGTCGTGGTGTTGGCGATGATTATCCGTGCGCCGGCGAGTCTAGCTTCGCGGTGGTGCGGCACGCTCAGTGCTCTGGCTTTCGCCTCAGGTCAGCTGTGCAGCTTCGGCGTTGCGATCGAAGGTCAATGACTCGAGAAAACGCTGTGCGGCAGGGGAGAGCAGCTTGTCGCGGCGGAAGACGACGCGGATGCCGCGTTCAAAGCGCAGGCCTGCGATCTGTACTTCGCGCAGGCGGCCGGCGGCCAGTTCGTGCGCGACCGTAAAGCGTGAGAGGATCGATACGCCGAGGCCGTGCATGACGCCCTGCTTGATGGCTTCGGTGCTGGAAATGTGCATCTCCCTGCCGATGCTGCCGCCGTGCGCGCGCAGCGTGTCGAGAACGAAAACGCGGGTGGCCGAGGGCGCGGCTTTGATCAGGAAGGTTTCCTCCGCCAGATCGGGCAGGGCGCATGCGCCGGCAGCGGCCAACCGATGGTCGGGCGGGACGATGCATACCATCTCATCGCGGCACAGTTCACGAAACGCGTAGTGCGCGGTGTCGAGCGGGATCTGGTCGGAGAGAATCAGGAATTCGACCTTGTTGGCGTTAAGCCGCTCGAGGAGCTTGGCTGAAGGCAGGATGTCGAGCTCGAACTGGAGCTTGGGGGCGATTTTGCGATAGCGCCCGAGAAAGGGTGGGATCAGGTAAATGCCGATGAAGTTGCTGGCGCCGAAATTGACGGTGCCGGTAAGCGGATCGTCCAGCTGGTGCAGGTGTTCGGTTGCGGCTTGCAAAGTGCCCAGGAGTTTGCGCGCATAGTCGCAAAACACGGCACCGTTGGCGGTGAGGTGCACCTTTTTGCCGATGCGGTCGAAGAGCGGGGTGTTGAGCGTTTCTTCCAGGCCGCGAATGCGCGCGCTGACAGCCGGCTGGGTGCAGTGCATGCGCGCCGCCGTCTCGGTCATGCTCAGGCATTCGGCAAGTGTAAGGAAGGTCTTGATCTGGCTGATGTTCATGAATGACGGCTCCGATCTTGTTTTAAGATTATAGAAAATTTCTATAAGTTATAAACAAATAATAAGTTGGATTTTTTTATCGCCGCTGCCGAGAATGCAGTTGGTGTCGTGGGGCCAATTGGGGGGCAGCCTGGGGTTTGATTGCGGTTGTGCCACAGGCGAGGTGCCGTTGGCAGTCTGCGCACGGGGTCAGAATTTCAACGATTTTCCGGCGGAGTGCCTGGATGCGCTGGTGTCGGAAGTAGGGAGGGTACGCACATGGCGATGGACAAGATGGAATTGACGGCGGGGTCACCCCCTGCCGCGAATGAAACCGAGGGCAAGCAGGAGAAGCCCGCGGGGTTTCTGAAGAAAAACGGTCTGTACCTGGCCGCAATCGTGTTCCTGCTGCTCTACTTTATGCCGACCCCGGAAGGGATGGCGCCTGCCGGGCAGAAAGCACTGGCGGTCTTCTGCGGTGCCTTGACCTTATGGGTGGCGCAGACGATTCCGATCCATCTGACGTCGATGATTGCCATTGTGGCCTTGATTCTGACCGGGACGGTGAAGGAACAGACGGCCTTCCGGACCTTGGGCTTCGACGTGATCTGGCTGATGGTTTCGGCCTTCGTCCTGACTGCGGCGATGGTCAAGTCCAACCTGGCGCGCCGTTTCGCGCTGTGGATGATCATGCATTTCGGCGGGACGCCGAAACGCACGCTGCTCATCCTGATTCTGGTCAACTTTGCCATTACCTTCTTCATCCCCTCGACCACGGCGCGGGCCAGTCTGATGGTGCCACTGTGCATCATCCTGCTCGAGATCTATCGCGCAGTCCCGGGCGAGAGCAATTTCGGGAAGCTGATGATGCTGACCGGCGTGCAGGCCGACGCCGTGGCGACGTCGGCGGTGATGACCGGGACGGCGGCGAACATGATCTCGGTGAAATTCATCGCCGAGCAGGCCGGAACCCAGATCAGCTACATGGATTGGCTGATCGCCGGCATGCCGACGGCGCTGATCACCATGCTCCTGACCTTCGTGGTTGGCATGCGGCTGTTCAAGTTCAAGGATGAAGTGAGCGACTTCGAGGCTGGCAAATCGAAGCTCGAGGAGCAGCACCGCGAACTCGGCCCGATCACGCTCAACGAAAAGAAGGCGATGTCGATCTTCCTGATGACCGTTCTGCTCTGGGCCACCGAGGATTATCAGGCTGACTGGTTCAACGGGTTCTCGATCTCGATTTACGTGACGGCGGTGATCGCCGCCATCTGCTGCATGATGCCGCGCATCGGCCTCCTGACCTGGA
>CAZHFS010000318.1:0-3797 GCA_964531885.1 uncultured Propionivibrio sp. | reverse complement strand
CGACTGCCCAGAAACCCGCATCAATACAGTAACTGACCTCGCGCACGCTCGCGAGGCGAGTAGATAAAAGCGAGAAACAGAGAGGCCGGAAAGCTGTTCAGTCACTGGTGAAGTTCAATGCCTGCCACATCAGCTTAAGCAGGCACCAAGGTAGTCAGAGCGGTGCCCGGTCAATCAACGAAAGTGCCTCGTTAACCTCAAAGACCTTGCCATTCACCAAGGGAACGCCAAAGCCCATCAAACGCTGGGCATGCATGGCCAAGTAGGCTTCCGCACTCGGCAAATCATTGAACAAGTAAATACCTCCAGCCTCTCCTGCTGCCTGGTTCTCTGTCCAGATTTTCCAAATCAAGCCAGGTTCATTGGCAATCGACTCGGCCAAACCGCGCAAAGCGGAGGTCATCTCATCACCCCAAGGGCCTTGGTAAGGGAAATCAACCTGCAACAGGTAAGCCATTATTCTCTCCTCAAGAAGACATCGAAGAATTAGTAAGTGCCGATTCAAGCTTTTCAATGAGTGCGGCGCTGGTTGTGTAGCCAGACGCCAGATGGGTGACTCGGCCATCCCTCTCGAGCAAAAGGCTCGGAAATCCGCGAACGCCCCAATTCCGGCAATCCTGGAATTCCTGAAGCGTTGCCATTTTGGCTTCCGGGGACAGGAAGACCTTGAGAAATTCCTCGTAGGAGACTCCGGCTTCCGCACAAAGTTCTCGGTAAAACTCTGGCTGCTTTGGGTCTGCACCCTTCACATAAAACTGCTGCTGAATACTGGAAAAGAATGCCAAGACGACCTGGCTGCTCGTCCGTAATGATTTCATCGCAACTACGGCCCGACATGCAGGTTCGGTGTCGTAGTTGAATTCGGCTTCATCCAGAACAGAAAAACCAAAGGGCTGTCCGGTCACGCGATGTATGTTCTCCCATTCATGGCGCAAAAACGCTTTGAATGACAAATTCCATTCATCACCACCGCCAGGGCGCAAGCCGCCAACGTGCACGCTGAAATTGAGGCCATGGCTCTGACAGTACGAGGCCACCTCTATCAGCGTGGGGGATATACCCCAACACCAAGAGCACATCGGGTCTCCAATGTAGCGGACAGTTGGTTCAGCGGTCTCCACCGGCTTTTGCGATGCTGGCTTATCGAAAACTTCGGGTAGGCTGCACACGCCAGTTTCGGGGTCGCAATTCAACATGATTCCTTGCCTCCAGTTGGGTAAAGAGACCGCACTTCGGCACGTTGCCGGTAATTTGCTTTCCTGTTCATCAACGCATCTGAAACAGTTCCTGATGGAACTGTTCCGGCGCTAACCCGTTGGCGCAGAAATCCTCCCGCAGTGCCTGTCCAAACCCCGGTGGGCCGCAGAACCAGAGACTGGCTGAGCGCCATTCCGGTACGGCAGCCCGGATGCGTTCACCATTCAGGCGCCCATCCTTGCCATCGACCAGCAGGTGCAGTCGCACGCCGGCGGCTTCGGCATCGGCCGTGAGACGGTCGATAGCGGCCTGCTCGAACTCGGCGGTTGGATGAAACAGATCGATCGTTTTTGTATCTGGATGGGTGGCACGTTGTTTGAGGCGGGCGACGAAGGGCGTGATGCCGATGCCTGCGCCAATCCAGATCTGGTGCGGCTGGTTATCCTCGAAATCGAAGCGGCCGTAAGGCCCTTCCACCGTCACCGGCATGCCGATCTTCAAGCGTTCCCGCAGGCGGCTGGTATGGTCGCCAAGCGCCTTGGTGATGAAGGTAAGGCGACGATCTGCCGGGTTCCAGGCCGAGGCGATCGTGTAGGGATGTGCGCCCTCACGCTTGTCCGAGGTGACGAAGGCGAATTGCCCGGCGGCATGGCCACGCCAGCCTTCATCCAGCACGACGGTCGTTTCGAGCACGCGCAGTGCCGGGTAGTCGGTCAGGGAGGCGATAGTGCCCTGCACCTTACGTCCGGAACCGATGCGGCCTGTCAGGGTCAGCACGGCGGCGACGCTGCCGCTGAGCAGCAAGGCCGCCAACACCCAACCGACCGGCTGTGTCCAGTAGTCGAATTTGGTGAGCACGGCAGAGTGATAGGCAAGGGCCAGGTAGGCCGCCGCTAGCCATTTGTGGGTCTTGACGAACAGGTGATAGGGAAAACGCTTGACCAAAGCGAGGACGATCAACACCACGGCGACGTAAAACACCCATTCACCGATGGTCTCGGCCAGGCCCCGCTGGCTGCGCAGCCAGCCTTCAATGGCGCCGAGCGTCTCATCAGCATTTGGTTTACGGGCAGGTTTCTCGAGCCAGCCCCAGCCGACCATCCATTTGGTGCCTTTCGCCCACCACCAGTGCAGGATGGAAACCAACAAGGCGCTGATGCCCAGCCACTTGTGCAGGCGGTACATCTTGTCCAGGCCGTCGAGATGCGGCTCCAGCCATGTCGGCCGCAGCGCCAGCAGCATGGCGATACTCATCAGGCCGATGCCGAGTACCCCGCTGTACTGCACGAACACGGCGCGGAACGAGAAGTAGGTGAACGGCGTCGGCACCAGCGTATCGGCACCCAGCCACAGCGCAGTGAGCAGGAGCAGCAGGGCGACGAGTGAAATCTTGATGCGTTTCAAGCATAACCTCCGATGAAATATCCCATGGCCTTCCCCAAAGCGGTCAACGATATACCATCACGGGAATCGTCGAGTGCGTCAATACCTTCTGCGTTTCACTGCCCTGCAACTGTGCCTTGACCCCGCGGTAACCATGAGATGCCATGAAGATGACGTCTGCCCGTACCCGGCTGGCGGCTTCGATGATCGCCTCGTAAGGTTCGCTGCTGACGAGGGCGAGCGTGCCGCAAGCAACGCCCGCCGCTTTGGCTTGTTGGTCGCACTTCGGTCGCTGGCGGCAGCCACTTTCCAACCACAACCGACCGCACAGAAACCCGCATCAATATAGTAACTGACCTCGCGCACGCTCGCGAGGCAAACAGATAAAACAGGAAACAGAGAGGCCCATACAGAGGAAAAATGCGTGTTTTTGAGCAGTGACGCTCGCAAGGCAGGTCTGCGAAGGGCCGCCAGAACTGGCGTAGCGGGCAGACGTGAAAAAGCCCGAAACGAGTTCGGGCTTTTGAATATGGTGGTGGAACACGGAACCGAACCCGCGTCCGTAATCCGAGCCAGATAGTAACGCCTCGGCCTTGAGGGCGTGAATTCGCCGATTTGGCTATGTCGAGACTGGCCGCCAATTAGCGGTTGTCCCTCACGCCCCCTTCCCCTACGACGCTCGAAGTTCCGGGTTCGATTCCCGACTGGTCTGCGTCGCTTCTTTGTGGGAGAATTTGCAAGACTTGGCAATCAGAATTCAACGTCTGCATAGGAACGGCAATGGCAGAGCCTGATGGCGACATCCTGACCTTGGATGAGGTTGCGGCCTACCTTAAGGCGGGCAAGCGCACGGTCTACCGCCTCGCAGCGAGCGGGGAGATCCCAGCGTTCAAGCTCGGCGGGACGTGGCGTTTCCGGCGTTCCGAACTGGATCACTGGATCGCCGCCAGCATCAACGAGACGAAGCCCAAGGGACGGAAATAACGCAACCGCTACTGACGCCGCATCAAAGCCAGTACGTCGCATGGCTGCTCACGCGCCGCGCGGCGGGCGACACCGTGGAGTCGCTGGCATCGACGCTGGTCGATTCGCAGGTCGATCTCAACCCGCATCAGGTCGATGCCGCCCTCTTCGCCTGCCGCAACCCACTTTCACGGGGCGTCAGCTTCGTCACCGCGAGTTCGCGTACAAGATCTTCATGATTTGGCTTGCCCGCG
>CAZHFS010000317.1:0-3821 GCA_964531885.1 uncultured Propionivibrio sp. | reverse complement strand
ACGCAACAATCATCACCCATGACCATTCCCGGCATGAGCGCAACCGGACGGATTACTTCACTCCATGATCCCGAATCCGCTTACCGCATGATGAGCATCATCAATCAGGCCGAAGCCACCTATACCGGTCAACGCAATTCACTGACACAAATGCGTGACATGCTCAGGGAACTGCGACAAGAAGCCCACGCCCTCGTGAAAGAAGCCAAAAATCCTGAAAGTGATGTTCAAACGCTATCGACGGCCTTGGGGCAATTCAAGGAAGCCTACAACACCTGGATTTCGACATTCTCAAACGATCTTGCAAACGGCGGAGTCCTCCACGGAAACCAGGCTGCAACTGTCGTTCGCTCCGGACTACGGAATATTGTCACGGATATTTTTCACGGGGCAGCGCATGGCTTTCAGGGGCTTGGCGATCTTGGCCTGACCATCAACGGCAATGACCAACTCGCCAACTTCAGCACCAAGGAATTTGCGCAGACTGCCGCACAGAAAATCGACGCGGTGCGAGACACGATCAATCAGTTCGCTGTGCGCTTTGAGCAGGCAACCACACTTTTTGCCGCATCAGGCAACTTCATCGACAACCGCCAGAACAACCTGCAACGCGCCCTTGAGTTCATTGCCAGCAACAAACCGGCACTGCAGGCTGAATTCGGCCTGGGCGACCCAGCCAAGCCTGTAGGCAACTCAACCCCTGCTCGCGCAGCGCTCGCCAGCTACAACAAAACTGCGTCCGCCTGAAAAAGTTAGCTTTTCCAACAAAAAAATGGCCCTGCAAAGCCAACAGGCTTGCAGGGCCAGTGAGACGCAGGCGACGCTATTACTTGCCGACGATCTCTTTGGTGTCGCGCGCAATAACCAACTCTTCATTGGTCGGCACAACCATCACCTTGATCGGCGAATCGTCGGTCGAGATGATCGCTTCCTTGCCGCGCACATTATTGGCCTCGGGGTTGAGTTTGATGCCCAGGGCGGTCAGACGCTCGACGACGCAGGCACGAAACTCCTTACCGTTCTCGCCAATGCCACCGGTGAACACGATCGCATCAACGCGGCCGAGTTCGACGGCGTAGGCACCAATGTATTGCAGCACGCGGTGGCGCAACACATCGAGCGCCAATTGGGCTCGCGCGTTGCCGGCAGCAGCAGCCTGCTCAACGTCACGCATGTCCGAACTGATGCCGGAGATACCCAACAGGCCGGATTTTTTGTTCAATGCACCGTCAATGTCGTCGAACGACATATTGACGTTCTTGGCCAGGAAGTTGGGGATGCCGGCGTCGACATCGCCACAACGGGTACCCATGACGATCCCCTCCAGCGGCGTCATGCCCATGCTGGTATCGTAGGATTTGCCACCCTTAACTGCGGTAAACGAGGAGCCGTTGCCCATGTGGCAGGTGATGCAGTTGAACTCATCCTTGGCGATGCCAAGAATCTGGGCAGCACGCTCGGAAACAAATCGGTGCGAGGTCCCGTGGAAACCATAGCGGCGAACGTGATGCTTTTCGTACCACTCGTAGGGAACGGCGTAAATGTAGGACTCGGCCGGCATTGTCGCGTGAAACGCGGTATCGAACACACCGACGTTCGGCACACCGGGCAGCGCACGCTGCATGGCCAGGATGCCGGTGATGTTTGCCGGGTTATGCAGGGGCGCCAGCGGGATGTTTTCACGCAGCGCATCAAGCACCGCCTCATTGATCAGCACCGACCCGGAGAATTTTTCCGCACCATGCACCACGCGGTGACCGATGGCCGTAATGTCCTGCAATGACTTGATGACGCCAACAGCGGGATCAACCAGCTTTTCAAGCACTTTTTTGATCGCAACCTCGTGGTCGGCGATATCAGACACTTCCTTGATTTTCTCGCCGTTGGCCGGCTCGTAGGCCAGCACCGAATCCGACATTCCGATCCGCTCAACGAGACCAACGGCCACGCGCCGCTCATCGCTCATATCAAGCAACTGGTACTTGAATGAGGAACTGCCACAGTTCAAAACGAAGACAAACATTTTTCTCTTTCCCTAAAAAAGCTGCCCTGGGCCTGCACTGTTGGCCGAGCGCGGCATGCTAAACGCACCAAATCTGATATAGGAAGGGGGGTAACTGACAGGGCCGAATGGGAATTCATGCCTGAAGACTAGACGCCGGGTTTTGCATATCACCGGATTTTCAACAGGTTGAATTTTACCAGAGCACCGCCGGGACTCTCCTCAAATCAGTCGTTTTCCTGTCCTTCTTTTCATGGTAATGCGCAATCGTTTCCATTGTCGGCTTACATCCTTTTCCCTTCCGACAAACACACTACGCATCACGTTGAAACACCACCGCATTGCACACTGCGGTAGTGCGTTTCATATTGTAGTAAATTTTGCCAAGCTTTTCCAGTAGCCGACACCTTCCCGAAAATCGGGGCGTGCATGATTACCACAGGCAAACCCGCAATATTTCATGGGCTTGGCAAAGCCCTTAGAAACAACACAACAACTATATTTAGTCAAGACATTGCCCAACAGCACTAGATGTAGTAGCCTAATGACTGTTGGCCACGCGACAAGGCCCCGCCGGACCCGAAGCAGCAATCTGCGAATATCGCTCTTGCCAAGACCGCGGTCCGCAGCTTTCTCTTTCCGTACACCCAATACGTATTTGTACCCGAACAACAATGCACAGCGACCAAAGCTTTCGTCGCTGGCGAACTAACGAGAGGGAATCGATGACTCAGAACGCACAACAACTATCCCTGACGGCCATTGCCGAGGCGCCAAAATTCGCGCCCCTCGCCGAACAGGAGATTTCTGGCGAGGTACTGCTGGAGAAATATGCCAAAGGGGCAGAAACCAATGTTCATGATGTGCGTAAAAGGGTTGCTCACGCTCTAGCCGTCGTCGAAGACGAAAAAACCCGTTTAAAGTGGGAAGAGCGCTTTCTTTGGGCACAGGAAAATGGCTTCGTTCCCGCCGGACGCATCAACTCGGCTGCCGGCACCACGCTCTCGGCCACACTGATCAACTGCTTCGTACAACCAGTCGGCGACTCCATCGTCGAAGTGGTCGATGGCAAGCCAGGAATCTACACCGCCCTTGCCGAAGCCGCTGAAACGATGCGCCGCGGCGGGGGCGTCGGATACGATTTTTCATCGATCCGTCCGCAAGGCGCCCAGGTCAAAGGTACGCAATCGCGCGCATCAGGCCCTGTTTCCTACATGCGCGTGTTCGACCGCTCCTGCGAAACCGTTGAATCCGCAGGTGCAAGACGCGGCGCACAGATGGGCGTACTGCGTTGCGACCATCCGGACATCGAGGATTTCATCCACGCCAAAGACCACGGCGATCTGACCAATTTCAATATCTCGATCGGCGTCTCCGACGCCTTCATGCAAGCGGTCGAGGCTGACACCGACGTAGAACTCGCGCACCGCGCCGAACCGAATGCCGACATGAAGCACGAAGGCGCTTTCCAGCGTGACGACGGCATGTGGGTCTACCGCAAGGTGCGTGCGCGCGACCTGTGGGACCAGGTCATGAAGTCGACCTACGACCACGCTGAGCCGGGGATTCTCTTCCTCGACCGCATGAACCGCGACAACAACCTCAACTACTGTGAATTGATCGAGGCCACCAACCCCTGCGCCGAACAGCCGCTGCCGCCCTACGGATGCTGCTGCCTTGGCTCGATCAATCTGACGCTGTTCGTTCGCCACCCCTTCTCCAACCAGGCTGAATTCGATTTCGACGCTTTTGCCGAAGTCGTCAAAGTTTCGACGCGCATGCTCGACAACGTGCTTGACGTCACCGCCTGGCCGCTCGA
>CAZHFS010000316.1:0-3827 GCA_964531885.1 uncultured Propionivibrio sp. | reverse complement strand
CAGATCCTCGGGCAAGGGGGCGCCATAGACGATGTCGCGCGCCAGTTCGGCGCGGCGGGCCAAATCGTCGACATCATCCACCTGCAGTCCGTCGAGCGCTGCGCGCAGCTTCGGCCAGGCCGCCGCGCGGTCGAGCACGTAGCGGTAGGCCTCGGCGGTCACCGCGAACCCGTTGGGGACGTTGACGCCCGCCGGGGCCAGCGCGCGGTACATCTCGCCCAGCGATGCGTTCTTGCCGCCCACCAGGGCGACATCCTCGATCGTCAGTTCCGAGAACCAGCGGATAAACCGGGGAGCTTGGGTGGTCATGGTCGATTGCCTCCGGAATGTTCAAGGATTGAAAAGCGAACTCGCCGTTCGAATCATTGGCTCGGATCGGTGAATTGTGACTTGGCCCGCGGTGACTTGGCCTGCGTGGGGAGGTTGTGGGCAGGCAACGCAGGCGCTGCCTGGCAGGTGCAAGGGCGGGATTCTTGGTTTTTGTTCGTCCGCGGTGGTGCCGCTCTTTTTTCAAACATAGCCAATCGGGTCGCAATTTCAAGGCGCCGGGGGGCAAGGCGGGCTTGCCGGCATGGGCCGGTTTTTTTGCGGTTTTCGCGGGGCAGGCCTGGAAGGCGCATCCAGATGCGCCTTCCAGGCCGATGGCGCTGGAACGATCGCTGGATGCGCCTTCCAGGCCGGTCAAAAGGGATGAGGGAGCACGCTATCGGTGGCGGCGTGCTCCGGTTGATGGTGCGACCCCGGTTGGCGCCTTCGCAATTGCTGGGGTGTCTGTTTCGGGCTAGGATGAGTCAGGGCGTCAAACGGTGCGGCAGCATCGAATGCCCGCCCTGCCGCCGTGAATTGTCGTGCGCACTCAAGGAGGGTTTGCCGTGTATGTGAAGTGGGGCCAGCGATGATCCGTGGTGCAGGCAGCCGGTGGCGTCCGGTGTTCGGCTGCATTTGGCTGGTGCTGGCGCTGCTGATTGCGCCGCAGGGCGCGGGGGCCGTCGAAACCTTCACCATGGCTTTTGGCGGCGATCCGGCCCAGCAACCCCTGTACCGGTTTTACGAGCGTCTCTATGGCGAAGCCTTCAGGCGCCTGGGGTACCAATTCGCTTACCAGGTGTATCCGAGCAAACGCGCTTCGGTCATGGCCAATGGAGGCGAAGTCGACGGCGAGCCGCAGCGGGTCAGAGACTATGCGGTGAGCTATCCCAACCTGATCCGGGTGAATGAACCGAGCTTCACCAATCGCGTTCTCGCTTTTGCCACCAACCCGGATATCCGGCTCGATGGCTGGGACAGCTTGCGCGGCACGCCGTATCGGGTCGATTACCGTCTCGGCTCGGTAGTGGCCGAACAGGAATTGCGGGGCAGGGTGCCTTCTCAGCAGCTGAGCGGGGTTCCTACCGCCATTCAAATCCTGAAGAAGCTGAAATCCAGGCACACCGACATCTATGTGGATATGGAGTGGGCTGTGCTCCCCGTGTTGCAGACTGAGGAATTCAAGGGCAGCGGCATTGTGACGGTGGGGGTAATGTCGAGCAACCTTTCATATCCGTTTGTACACAAGAAGCATGCGCTGCTCGCGCCCAAGCTGGCCGATGTGTTGCAACAGATGAAAAAGGAAGGGGTGTATGACCTTTTCCTGAAAGAGACCCTCGCGCCGCAGTGATCCAGGCAATCGATCCCCGGCTGTGTGAGGCGTGCCTCGGCACCAAGGTGCCTCTTTTGCGGCAGGCCACGTTGGCGTGCCAGGCGCGTGCGCTGCCTAATCCGTGAGCGCCAGCAAAAAGCCCTGCTGCCTCAAGGGGCTGGCCGGTTTGTCCCGCGCTTATCCACAGCCTTGCCCACTCCCGTTGGGGATTACTGCCGGCTTCCGACAGAAAGCGGGCGCGCGTTTCTCTGTCTGTGTTGCCAATCAACTGCTCGAGGCGCCTCGGCGGGTATCGCCAAGTGCTATTGAGGTGCGGGGGCAGTGTTGTTTGCCGAATCCGGCAGTTGGGGGGCGGGGTCGAGTGTCAGGTACTGTTCGATGGCGCGCTGAGCGTTAAATAGCATTCGGTCGCGCCCGAGTTGATTGGCCAGGGAGGAGTTGCGCACAACCTCAAGGACGGTCTCGCTGAGCCCGCATAGCCAGACACGGATGCCATGCTCGGCGAACTGGCGCTCGCCTTCGATGAACATTTGCAGGGCGGAGTATTCAAGGTCTGGGACGCTGCTCATATCGAGCAGGAGGACGCGCGGGGTGTGTTTCTTGGTGAGATCCTGGATTTTTTGGCTGATGTGCTGTGCGTTCAGGAAGAATATCCGTCCTTCGGGTCGGACGATGAGTAGCCCCGGGAAGGTTTCGTCGTCTGGGTGCTCGGGCGAGAGAGGGCGAAGCACGTCGGTGCCACGCTTGCGGCCGATGACGTGGATGTGCGGGTTGGCGGCTTGGCTGGCGAGGCTGATCACCGAAACAATGATGGCGAGAACGATCCCTTTGAGGGTGCCGAGGAGCATGACGCCGAGGCAGGCGATGACGGCCCAGCGAAATTCCATGGTGCGGACTGTGCGGATGGCCAGGAATTCGGACGGCTGGATGAGCCCGACGGAATAGACGATGACGACGGCCGCCAAGGTGGCATGCGGTAGCAGGCTGAGCATCGGGGCAAGGAGCAGCATGGTGGCAACTGCCATGCCCGCGGTCACCAGGGAGGTCTTCTGTGTGCGACCGCCTGCCGCGCGCACCAGCGCTGTCTGCGAGGTGCCTCCTCCGGCTGGCATGGCGCCCATAAAGGCGCCGCCCAGGTTGGCCGCGCCAGTCGCGATCAGTTCGCGGTTGGCGTTGATCGGTGGATCCTGACGCCCGGCAAACGCACGGCCGGCCGCAATGGTTTCGGTGAAACTCATCAGGGCGATCCCCAGCGCGCCAGGCAGAAGGGCTTCGACTAAACCGGCATCGGGTAAGGTTAGCGATGGCAGGCTCTGTGGAATCAGTCCGACGACGGAGACGCCCAAGGTGCTTGCGCCGAATAGCCAGACGGCGGCAATCGCTCCGCCGACGGCGATCAGGGGGGCGGGGATTTTCGGCGCCAGGCGTTCGATGCCGATCAGCAGCACCATGGTGGCGAGGGCTATGGCGAAGGTTGGGAGCGAGGTGTCGGGCAAGTGCTGCACGGTGCTGAGTGCATCGCGGAAGAAGTTTTCTTTGTGGATATGGATGCCGAGGAGTTTTGGCAGTTGGTCGAGCAGGATGACGAGACCGATGCCGGCCTTGAAGCCGGTGAGTACCGGAGCGGAGATCAGGTTGGCGACAAAGCCCAGGCGCAATACGCCGGCGAGCACGAGGATGACGCCGACCAGGGCGGCTAGCGTTGCGGCAGCAGTAATGAGTTGGGTCGGGTTGCCATCGGGTACCACGAGCCCGAGTTGGGTGCCGGCGAGGATGGCCAGGGTGGTGGTTGAACTGACATTGAGTACCCGTGACGACCCCAGCAGGGCGTAAATGACCATTGGCACAAAGGCCGTGTAGAGGCCGACGGCGATGGGTAGCCCGGCGACCGTCGCATAGGCCATGGCCTTCGGGATGACGACGGCGGCGGCCGTCAGTCCGGCGATTATGTCGAAGCGCAGGCCGCTGTTCGCCGTTGAATCTGCCGCGTGTGCTGTGTTCATCGGTTGTCCCCGTTGTGGTGATGTGCCTGTGGCGCCGGTGCAGCAAGAGGGCGATGTTCTGATTTTTGGCAGAGGCTGGTGGTGCTTATGCTCTCTTTGCATTGTGGCGCATTGCCGAATTATCGCAATGAGAGAATGGGGCAAAAAAGGGAGAGTGCTTGGGGTGAAAAGGCCTGGCTGTCTCC
>CAZHFS010000315.1:0-3838 GCA_964531885.1 uncultured Propionivibrio sp. | reverse complement strand
TCGGCGCCTTCGACGTGGCCGGCGTCGACGATGCGCGCGACGCGCAACTCGACCTTCATGAAATCTTCAATGCCGATCATTGCGCCGGCTTCGGGCGCGGCCACTGGGGCTTCAGCCTTTTTCTCAACAGTTTTCTTCTCCGCTTTGGCCGGCGTCGCGTCTGCGGCCGGTGCCGTCGGCGCGAGCGATTCCTTGTTGGCGTCGACCAGCGCCACGACCTGCTTGGGGTCGATGCGCGTCATCAGGTGGCTGTAGGCTTCGATCGCGTGCCCTGCCGGCAGCGGCGTCACGGCGTCGTTCCAGCAGAGCGGGGTAATGTTTAGGAAGGCCTCGACGGCCTCGGCAACCTTGGGCAGCACCGGCTTGAGGTACAGGGTGAGCAGGCGGAAAGCTTCGATGGCTTGCGAACAGGCGGCGTGCAGTTCGGCTTCGCGGCCGTCCTGTTTGGCCAGCTCCCACGGCTTCTTGTCGTTGACAAAGACGTTCGCGGCATCGGCAAGCGCCATGATCTCGCGCAGGGCGCGGCTGTATTCGCGCGCTTCATAGGCGCTGGCGATGCTGTCGGCGGCGGCGCGCAGCGGGGCGAGCCACTCGGCATCACAGGTCGCGAGCTTGCCGTCGAATTTCTTGCCGATGAAGCCGGCGCAGCGGCTGGCGATGTTGACGTACTTGCCGACGAGGTCGGAATTGACGCGGGCAACGAAGTCCTCGAGGTTGAGGTCGATGTCTTCCATCGTGTTATTGAGCTTGGCAGCGTAGTAGTAGCGCAGCCATTCAGGGTTGAGCCCTGTGTTGAGGTAGCTCTCGGCAGTGATGAAGGTGCCGCGCGACTTGCTCATTTTGGATCCGTCGACGGTCAGAAAACCGTGCGCGAAGATGGCGGTCGGTGTGCGGAACCCGGCATGCTCGAGTTCGGCCGGCCAGAACAGGGCATGGAAGTAGAGGATATCCTTGCCGATAAAGTGGTAGAGCTCGGTCTCACTGTCCTGCTTGAAGTATGTGTCGAAGTCGATGCCGCGCTTGGCACACAGGTTCTTGAACGAGCCCATGTAGCCGATCGGTGCGTCCATCCACACATAGAAGTACTTGCCGGGGGCATCGGGGATCTCGAAGCCAAAGTAGGGTGCGTCACGCGAGATGTCCCAATCAGTGAGCTTGTTCTCGCCTTCGGCACCGAGCCATTCCTGCATCTTGTTGGCTGCTTCGGGCTGTAGGCGGCCGGCTTCGCGTGTCCAGCGGCGCAGGAAGTCCTGGCAACGTGGGTCGGAGAGCTTGAAGAAATAGTGGTCTGAGTGGCGCAATTCGGGCGTCGCGCCCGAGATCGCCGAGTACGGATTCTTGAGTTCGTTGGGCGTATAGGCCGCACCGCAGGATTCGCAGTTGTCGCCGTACTGGTCCTTGGCGCCGCACTTTGGACATTCGCCTTTGATGAAACGATCAGGCAGGAACATCTGTTTAGCCGGGTCGTAGTACTGCTCGATGGTGCGTTTTTCGATCAGGCCCCCCGCCTGCAAGCGGGCGTAGACCGTGTTCGCGCAGTCCTGTGTCTCGGGCGAGTGGGTGCTGTAATAATTATCGAAGGCGACATGGAATCCGGCGAAATCACGTGAATGCTCGCCGTGGACGCGCTCGATCAGCGCTTCCGGGGAGATGCCATCTTTTTCAGCGCGCAGCATGATCGGTGTGCCGTGCGTGTCATCGGCGCAGACGTACCAGCATTCGGCGACCTTGTCCTGGGGTTGCATCTTCTGGAAGCGCACCCAGATGTCGGTCTGGATATACTCGACGAGGTGGCCAAGGTGGATGGCCCCGTTGGCGTAGGGCAAGGCGGAAGTGACGAGGATTTTGCGGGTCATGGCAACGGTCTGGCGGTCGCGAAGTCGGAAAAAAGGAGCGGGCCGGCTAGAACCGGCGCGAGGGGCCGCGCTTGCGGCAAAGGAACTATTCTAACAAAGTCGGCGTCTCCCGGTTTCGCTGGTTTGAGACTGTCCGTCACTTTGTGTCATGCAGGTGGCGTCTATGGGCTGTGTCCGGCAGGGGGTTTTCAGGTAAACTGGACAAATTTGCTCGGGTAATTATCAAGGAGTTGGATAAATGGCAGTAAGCATGGATGCTGTGCAGGCAGCATTGAAAACACTCATCGATCCGAATACGCAGAAAGACTACGTGAGCGCTCGCGCGGTGAAAAACCTGCGCCTTGAAGGCGATGTGGTGGTGGTCGATATCGAACTAGGCTATCCAGCCAAGACCCAGTTCGCCAAAATTCGTGCCTCGGTTGAGCAGGCGGTTGCTGCGGTTCCCGGGGTGTCGCGCGTTGAAGTGGGCGTGTCCAGTAAAATCGTGGCCCATGCCGTGCAGCGCAGCCTGAAGCCCTTGCCCGGCGTTCGCAACATCATCGCCGTGGCTTCAGGCAAAGGCGGAGTGGGCAAAAGTACTACCGCTGCTAACCTAGCGCTTGCCCTCTCCCAGGAAGGTGCCACGGTCGGTCTGCTCGATGCCGACATCTATGGGCCGTCGATCCCACAGATGCTGGGTCTGGCAGGCAAACAGCCGGAGTCGTCCGATGGCGAGAAAATGGATCCCTTGGAGGCTTACGGGGTGCAAACGATGTCGATCGGCTACATGATCGACGTTGACTCTCCGATGGTCTGGCGTGGGCCGATGGTCACCCAGGCGCTCGAGCAGTTGATTAATCAGACCAAATGGCGTGACCTCGATTACCTGATCGTCGACATGCCGCCGGGGACTGGCGATACACAGTTGACTCTGGCGCAAAAAGTGCCAGTGACCGGCGCGGTGATCGTTACCACGCCACAGGACATTGCACTGATCGATGCGCGCAAGGGGCTTAAGATGTTCGACAAGGTTGGTATTCCCATCCTTGGACTGGTCGAGAACATGAGCATCCACATTTGTTCCAAGTGCGGGCACGAAGAGCATATTTTCGGGCACGGCGGCGGCGAGAAGATGTGCGCTGACTACGATGCAGAGTTCCTGGGTTCTCTGCCGCTCGAGCTGGCGATCCGAGAAATGGCCGATGCGGGTAAGCCGACCGTGGTTGGGGCGCCGGACTCGCGCGCGGCCGATCTTTACCGCGCGATTGCTCGCCGTATTGCGGTCAAGGTTGCGGAACGCGCCAAGGATATGAGCGGCAAGTTTCCGAACATCGTGGTCCAGAGTACCTGAGACATCCTGTGCCGGAAGAAGGAGGGCTCCCTTCTTCTATGGAAATGAGGCCGGCAGGAAGGTGGGGGGGTGATTGGCCTCTGGTCGGTGATGGCGTGCCGTGTCAGGCGTCGTTACTCCACAACGAAGCCTTTTCCCGATCATTGGATGACTGTTCTTCTGGTTGAGCAAAATTAGCACGATGCGCTGTGTGTGGCGCATCGTGCCTGTGTACTGCAGTATGGCCGTCTCGTCCTGACTGGGATTGGGCGGGCGTACTAGGCGGGAGTTCCTGGCAAGTTCAGAGGTCAGTGCTACCTATCTGGAAGCAGACTGAGTCGAACCATCGTTTCGAGCCGTTGATTAAGCCGTCGGTTTTTTTAAACCCGGCTGGCGCAACGGTCCAGCGCTTAACAGGCAAGCCAGGCTGCATACCTGTTGCCTACTTGCCTGTGTGGCGGGGGAGTACGTGTGCTTTCTTCTGTCGGCGTGGCTTTGTGTCGCAACGGGCAGTCGTCGGGCGCATGGCAGCGCGTTTCTGAAAAAAGCAACGATCACGCGAGAACGGCAGCCTTTTGCTTCTTGCGCAACCATGGGACAGCGGACAGTGGCAAGCCAGGGAAAAAGCGTTTCGTACTGTGTGGCGTAGGCCGTAAAATGCGCCCTTTCATTT
>CAZHFS010000314.1:0-3840 GCA_964531885.1 uncultured Propionivibrio sp. | reverse complement strand
AGTGCTGGACAACGTACCCAGCGCCTTGGTGCAAAAGGCTTTTCTGACCGTGCTGCTTTTTTAGGCAGGCAAAAGCCGGCAGGCGCGCAACCGTGGGTGGGCAAGGCCGGTCAGGCGCTCTGAGGCGGATTGCCACTGACATTTGCCGCGCCACTGCCAAAAACAAACAGGGCGGCGCGCCTATGCACGCCGCCCTGCGATTTGCCGGGCCTTAACCGGGCCTTTATCTTGACTTCAGCCTACGGCCGCAAGGCGTATGTCGCCGAGCCGTCGCCGTTGTCCTTGACGAGGCGGATGCCGGGATGCTGCGCGAGGAAGCGCGCAGCATTGCTGGAGGAGAGGAAGGTCGGCTCCACGGTGGCGATGGAGGCAATGCGCCAGTTGCCGTCGGCACTCGGGTTAACGGTCTGGCCGGGGCTCTGGCTGAGGTAGTCGACCAGGGCTTGGCGATTTTCATCCGGCGCATCGAGCACCACCTTGGTGGCATTCACGCCGGGGAAGTTGCCGCCGCCGTAGGCGCGGTAGTTGTTGGTCACCACCAGGAAGCGCTGCTGCGGGTCGATGGGTTTGCCGGCGTAGCTCAGGTTGCGGATGCGCTGGGCCTGGGCATTGGCAAGCTGGCCGTTGATGGCGTAGCGCGGCGGCTGGGTGACATCGATCTCGTAGGTCACGCCATCGATGACGTCGAAGTTGTACGAGGGAAAGGCGTCGTTAACCAGCGGCTGTTGCGCTGCGCCCTTGGGGTCGATCTGGTGGAACTGCCCGGCCGACATTTCCAGCCATTCGCGCACGTCGGCACCGGTGATCAGCACCGCTTTGAGCGTATTGGGGTAGATGTAGAGGTCGGCCACGTGCTTGATCGCCAGCGGGCCGGCCGGGATGTCGGTGAAGTAACTCCAGCCCTGGCGTCCACCGGTCTTGAACGGAGCCGCCGCCGAGAGGATGGGCAGCTTTTCGTAGTCGGTGCCCTGCATGGCCCGCTTGACGTAGGCGATCTGGGCGTTGGAGACGATCTGCACCGAGGGGTCGTCGGTCACCAGCGAGAAGTAGCTGTAGATCGGCGCGCTGCTCTCGGCGACCTTGCTGCGCACGTACTCGAGCGTATGCGCGTGCTCGGTGGCGATCAGGCTTTCGACCATGGGATCGGCCTCAGCCAGGGATTTCTTGGCGGCGCGGTCGAAGATCGGGCGGATGTGCGCGCGGCTATCGACCACCTGCCAGCGGCCAGAGGCGTTGTCGAGCGTGACGTCGATCACGCCGAGGTGGTCGCCCCAGCGGCCGGGCATGACCGAAGGCACGCCGTTGATCGTGCCGCGCTCGAGGTCGACCTTGGGATGGCTGGCAAAAGCCTTGCTCGGGAATTCGGCGTGCGCATGGCCAAACAGGATGGCGTCGATACCGATCACTTCGGCGAGCTTGGAGACGGCGTTCTCGCCGAGTTGCCCGACCTCGCCCTTCTCGAAGCCCGAGTGGGCGATGGCGACGACGAGCTGCGCACCCTTGCCGATCATTTCGGGCACGTATTTCTCGGCCATTTCGACCATCGAGCGGGTCGCCACCTTGCCTTCGAGGTGCGCCTTGTCCCACTGCATGATCTGCGGCGGCACGAAGCCGATCACGCCGATCTTGAGGGTCTGCGGCTTGCCTTTGGCATCGACGAACTTGCGATCGAGGATGATGTAGGGCTTGAAGGCCGGGGTGGGGTTGGCGCTGTTTTCTTTGCCGTCGGCGAGGACGACGTTGGCGCTCACGTAGGGGAACTGGGCGCCGGCGATGGCGCGCTTCAGGAAGTCGAGCCCGAAGTTGAATTCGTGGTTGCCGAGGTTGGCGGCGTCATACTGGAGCGGATTCATGACTTTGTAGGCCGGGTGTGTCTGACCACTCTTGAGCGGACGGATCTTGGCCATCACATCGCCGAGCGGATTGCCTTGCAGGAGGTCGCCGTTGTCAAAGAGCAGGCTGTTCGGCGCCTCGGAGCGTGCTGCCTTGATCAGGGTAATGGCCCGCGAAAGGCCGAACTGCTCGGTGGCCTTGTCCTGGTAGTAGTCGTAGCTCAGGAGATTCATGTGCACATCGGTGGTTTCCATGATGCGCAGCTTGAGTTGCTCGGCCAGGGCAGCGTTGGCAGCCAGCGCCAGAGCGCTCGCCACGGTAAGGGTACGCAATAAATGCATGAACTTGCTCCAAAGAGAAAGGAATGTATCCGTGGATGCAGGGAGCGCTCCCGGCGTGTCGCCGCAACGCAGCGTGCCACTGCCAGCCGGCGCCGGGCCCCAGCACAATCCAGAACGCCCATCCTACGCCGCGCCCGGGAGAGCAGCAATCGGGACATGCGCCCACGCGAAAGCCACCGTTGCGAAGATGCCGCACGCGGCGCTGGGCGCTTGATGAATCAGCGTCCGCCAGGCATTTGGCGGCATAATGCCGCCGGGCGGCGCATCCCAGCGCGGAGCCCGCCTCTCGCCCGCCGGGCCAGCGTACTCAAATGGAATGAAATCTGCCGTATGTCCAAAGCTCAAATCTGGGTCGATGCCGATGCCTGCCCCGGTGTCATCAAGGAAATCCTGTACCGGGCGGCCAATCGGGCCGAAATCCAGCTGACGCTGATCGCCAACCAGATGCTGCGCGTGCCGCCCTCCCCCTGGATTCGCGCCTTGCAGGTGCCTTCGGGTTTTGATGTGGCCGACGCCCGCATCGCGCAGGCGGCCGAAGCGGGCGACCTGGTGGTGACGGCCGACGTGCCGCTGGCCGCGCAGGTCATCGCCAAGGGGGCGCTGGTGCTCGATCCACGCGGCGAATTGTTGGACAAAGGGAGCATCGAGGCGCGCCTGACAATGCGCAACTTCATGGAAACCCTGCGCAGTAGCGGAGTCGACACCGGCGGCCCGGCCGCCCTCTCCGCCGCCGACCGGCAGGCATTTGCCAACCAGCTTGATCGCTGGCTGGCTAAACAGAAGCAATAAACCCCGGCACGCCACGCCATGCGCTCTGCAACCGCCCTGCAAGGCGCATCCCGCCTTGCTTCCAGGCCCTCATTTGCCAAAAACGCACCTGCCTTAATTCACCCGTACCAAAAATCGCCCGGCGCTAAAGCCACCCGAGGATGAGCCCGCCGCCGATGAGGAACATCCCCGCGGCCACGATCCGCTGCACGGCGCGCAGCGTGACCTTGTGCATCAGGCGCTTGCCGACATAGGCACCGAGAAAAGCGCACCCCATGCCGACAGCCACCGGCAGGGCCAGCACCTCGGCCTGCGCGATCTGGCCGGCGAGCGTATCGACGCCATAGACCGTCAGTCGCACCACATCGACCAGCGCGGCCAGAACGGCCCCAGTGGCGACAAAGGCTTCCTTGCCCAGACCGGCCTTGATGAGAAACGTCGAGCGCAAGGCACCCTGATTGCCCGAAAGCCCGCCGAAAAAGCCGGAAAGTGCGCCGCCAAGCGGCAACCAGCGCGGCGGGAAGGCCAAGGCCGCAAAACGCGGCGACAGTTCGAGCAAGGCAAACACAACGATCAATGTGCCGATCAGCGCCTTGAGTGCGGTGACTTCGTAAGCCCGGCCGGCGAGAACGTAGTGGCCGAGCACCGGCAGGCGATCGACCGCACCGAGCACACTGGCACCGGCCAGGGCCGCCAGGGCCGCAGGCACGCCGAAGAGGGCCACCACTCGCGCATCGGCGTTTCTGGCCAGCAGGCCGACCTTGAACAGATTGCTGGCCAGATGCACCACGGCCGTGGCGGCAATGGCCAGCGGCAGGGGAAAGAACAGCGCGAACACCGGTGTCATCATCGTGCCCAGACCAAAGCCGGAGAACAGGGTCAGGGTCGACGCGAGCAA
>CAZHFS010000313.1:0-3860 GCA_964531885.1 uncultured Propionivibrio sp. | reverse complement strand
TTGAAGCCTTGATGATGACGCCATTCGCCGTGCCCGGCACGCTGGTCGGCATCAGTTACATCCTGGCCTTCAACGAGCCGCCGTTCCTGCTTGTCGGTACCGGCGCGATCCTGGTCATCTGCTATGTGATCCGCGAGTTGCCGGTCGGCCTGGAAGGCGGCGTGGCCACCTTGCGCCAGATCGATCCGGCCATCGAGGAAGCCGCTTCCGACCTCGGCGCGGACCAGCCGACGGTTTTCCGCACGGTGATCCTGCCGCTCATCCGGCCAGCCTTCATCTCGAGCATGTCGTACACCTTCGTGCGCTCAATGACGGCGGTCAGCGCCATCGTCTTCCTGATCAGCGCGCAGTGGTACCACATCACCATCCAGATCTACAACTTCTCGGAGAACATCCGCTTCGGTCTGGCCAGCGTTCTGGCCACCGCACTCATCTTCGTGGTGCTTGCCGCCTTCGGCATCATGCGCCTCCTGGTGAGAAAGAGCGAACATCTCGAGAAAACCGTGACCGTTCAGTAAGAGGATTTCATGGAAAAATTATCCGTTCCGGTGTCGCTTGAGAAAGTGACCAAAACCTTCCGGGACCCGAAAACCAAGACCGACGTACACGCCGTGCGAGAAGCCATGCTCGAGATTGGTGGCGGCGAGTTGGTGACCCTGCTCGGGCCTTCGGGCTGCGGTAAGACGACCATGCTGCGCATGATCGGTGGCTTCGAACTGCCGACCAGCGGCAAGATCCGCATCGGCGGTGAGGATGTCACTTTCCAGCCGCCCAACCAGCGTGCCACGGCGACCGTCTTCCAGTCCTACGGCCTGTTTCCCCACCTTGACGTGTTCGATAACGTGGCTTACGGCCTGCGCGTGCGCAAGGTCGCCGATGCCGAGATCGAGACGCGGGTGATGGAAGCGCTCGACCTCGTGGGCTTAAAGGCTCTGTCCAAGCGCGCCCCAGGACGGCTCTCCGGCGGCCAGCAGCAGCGTGTCGCCCTGGCCCGCAGTCTGGTGGTTCGGCCACAGGTGCTGCTCCTCGACGAGCCGCTCTCCAACCTCGATGCCTTGCTGCGCGAGCAGATGCGCGTTGAAATCCGGCGCATTCAGAAAGCGCTGGGCATTACCGCGATCTACGTGACGCATGACCGGGTCGAGGCCATGAGCCTTTCCGATCGCGTGGTGGTCATGAAGGAAGGCCTCATCCAGCAGGTCGGCTCGCCTTCGACGATCTACGAAAGGCCCGATTCGAAATTTGTGGCCGGCTTTGTCGGCAAGGTCGCTTTCTTCCCGGTGGACGTGCCGGATAACACGGTGGGCGGCCCCGTTCCGTGCCTGCTCAACGGCAAGCCGGTGACCGCCGGTTCGATGGCTCCGGGGGTCGGTAACAAAGCCTTGCTCATGGCTCGTCCGGAATCCTTGCGCCTTGGCGAACCTGGCGAGGGCGCTTGCGACGGAACGGTGTCGACCAACGTCTATCTTGGGTCGAGCGTCGAGAGCTTCGTGGCCACCGAGTACGGCGAGATTCTGGTGCAGATTGACGATCCCTCGGAGGATCGCGTCAAGCCAGAAGGTGCGCGGGTGTCGATTTCTTTCGACGAAGCTCGTGTCCGTCTCCTGCCGGTGGCTTAGCACTTAAGCTAAGCACTCACAGCAAGGCGCGGCAATGTGAAATTGCCGCGCCTTCTTTTTCTCAGGGGGCGAATTGCGCCCGGTCGCGCGCGCGGTGCATCAATTCGCTGTCCGTGCGGTTACTCAAGTGGTTGATCGCCCGCAGGCAACGGTACTCCATGAGCACCAGCTTGTCCTGCATGGCCTCGAATTCGGTGCTGCTCAGATTCTTGCGGGTCTTGATGATCGATTCGCGGAAAGCAGCGATTTCTGCATACGTCGGGATGCGGGTGAGGGCCATGATGCCTTGCTTGCCAGATTGAGTTGGGGTAATGCTGACCGCATGCGGAGCAGAAAGGTTCCGCAACAGGCCCTTTTGCTCCTCGGACGCTCCGCCAGTCTTGCGTGCCAGACCCGGACTGGATGCGCGTGTGTGCATCGCGTCGGTTGCCACAAGGCTGGCAACGACCTCCTTACTTCGTGGGTATAAGTGGAATTCCATACTTCGCTACTCCTCTGCGTTTTCGCTTCCTGCCGTCGCCGGTCCGCCCTATCCAAAAGGGATAGGCGAGGAAGCTTGAAAGGCACTTGGATGTAATAAACATGCCGGGTGTCAGTGCCAGGACGGTTCAATTGGACATGTTTGCGAAAAAATGCAAATTAGCTTGAGTTCGCATTCTACGGAATGGCGTGCCGGTGCGTCTGTGCCCGATCTGTGGCCGAATTGTGGCCAAGCTGTAACAGTCTGTTATGGCTTAGGACGTTTGACTAAAGGAGGGTGCGACGTTGAGGCATTGCCGATTCCCAAGGGAGCGTGCTCGGGGAGCTTTTGCCTGTTGGGCAAGAGGAAGGCCGTGAGGGATGTACGGAGTGCGACCGAGCCAGTGGACGAATCGGCGCTCCGCGGCATGGCTTGCTGCTCTGCGGCTGTGAGCGCAGGGTTCAGGTCATGTGCTTGTCGAGGGCATCACGCAAGCCCCATGCTGCCCGCGAGCCGATTCCGACCGCAGTCCCCACGATCCAGAAGACGCCGGCCACGCCAACCAGGGTGCCGGCAGTCCCGAAGAGGGTGGGCATGATCACGCTGCAGGCGTTGATGGTCATCATGCGCAAGCCCAGGGCTTCCCCCTGTCGGTTAGGCGGGGTGATCTGGTGCAGGGTGCTGAGCATCATCGGTTGGACAGAACCGAGCGAGAAACCAAGCAGGATGGAACATATGCCCATGGCCAACGGCGATTGCAGCAAGGGGTAGATGGCAAAGAGGATGGCCGTTACGCCCATTGCGCAGGCCATCACGGCCCATTCACGCAGGCGGGCAGCCACAATGGGCATGGCAACCCGGATGACGGTAGCCGCAATGGCAAACGCGCCGAGGATCGCCCCGATCACCGAGGCGCTCAGGCCGCGCTCGTGCCCCAGGATCGGCAGGACGAAGGTATGAACGTCCCAGCACGAAGCGAGCAGCCAGTTGACCAGTAAAAGACGGCGCATCAGCGGCGAGGCGAGGAGATCCCAAGACCGGGGGCGTTTTCCGGCTTCTTTGGGGTGTGCCGGTGGGGCTTCCGGGGCTTTTCGGAGAACCAGCCAGGAAACGATGGGCAGGCAGGCCATGAGCAGAAAAGCGGCGCGGAAGCCGGCATGGTCAATGACCAGTCCCGCCGTGAAAGGGCCGATGAAGTTGGAGACGGAGGGGCCGATGGCCAGCCAGCTGAAGACTTTTTTGAGTTGGGTCGGGTCGGTCGTCAGTCTGCCCACGTGGCGCTGCAAAGCAATGATCGCGGCGCCGGTCGATCCGCCGGTGAGCAGGGCGGCAACGCACAACATGGGGTAGGTCGGCCAGACGGCGGCCAGCCCGGCGCCAAAGACGGTGCAGCAGATACTGATGAGTACGGGGCGCTTGAGTCCGTGCCGGTCGGCAAAGCGTCCGGCCGGTAGGGACAGGAAGACCTGGGTCAGCGAGTAAAGCGCCAGCATGATGCCGACTTCTGCCGCGCTGTGGCCCTGGCGCAGGGCCAGCAGCGGGGCCGCCATGCGCAGGCCGGCCATGCAGGCATGAATGCAGATCTGAACGGCAATGAGGCGTGCCAGTTCGCCGTTGAGCGAAAGTGAGGCGGTGGTCGGGGAAGGCGATGGGTCGGACATGGAGGTCTCAAGGCGCGCTGGCGCGGGTCAGCATGGGGCCAGTTCGTTGCGGTAGCGTTGCCAGTTGCGTACGTAGCGCCCGGCACTGCCGGGCAGGCGAGCCACTTCCTCATCGGTCAG
>CAZHFS010000312.1:0-3864 GCA_964531885.1 uncultured Propionivibrio sp. | reverse complement strand
AGCGCGGCGGTAAGGCCCCGAGCAAGGGGTTGCGTCCGCAGATCAAGCTGTTCGACGCCAATGGCGAAGAAGTGCGGATGCACGGCAGCGACCATGCGGTGACGATCACCTTCCAGGTTGGCGCGATCATCAATGTGGTCGACGGGCAGCAAATTTCGGTTGGCGACGTGCTGGCCCGTTTGCCGCAGGAATCGGCCAAGACCCGCGACATTACCGGGGGTCTGCCGCGCGTTGCGGAACTGTTCGAAGCTCGCACTCCGAAGGATGCCGGCATGCTGGCCGAGTTCACCGGGACGGTGTCTTTCGGTAAAGATACCAAGGGCAAGCAGCGGCTGGTCATCACGGATCTTGACGGCGTTGCGCATGAGTACCTGATTCCTAAGGACAAGCATGTCCTGGTACATGACGGCCAGGTGGTGAACAAGGGCGAATTGATAGTGGACGGCGCGCCGGATCCGCACGACATCTTGCGCCTGCAGGGCGTTGAGGCGCTGTCGGTTTACATTACCGACGAAGTGCAGGACGTTTATCGTCTGCAGGGTGTGAAGATCGCCGACAAGCACATCGAGGTGATCGTACGGCAGATGTTGCGCCGTGCCTTTGTTGTTGATCCGGGTGACACCAAGTTCATTCGTGGTGAGCAGGTCGAGAAGGCACATCTGCTCGATGAGAACGATCGCATGGCAGCGGAAGGCAAGCTGCCGGCTGTGTGGGAGCCAGTGCTCCTGGGGATCACCAAGGCATCGCTGTCGACCGATTCGTTCATCTCGGCCGCTTCGTTCCAGGAAACAACTCGTGTTCTGACCGAAGCCGCAATCATGGGCAAGCGCGACGAACTCCGTGGTCTTAAGGAAAACGTTATCGTCGGTCGTCTCATCCCGGCAGGTACCGGGCTGGCCTATCACCGTATGCGTAAGCAACAGGTGGCGAATCCGAACCTGGTAGAAGAGCAGTCTGTTTTCGTCGAAGCGGCACCGGTCGGCGAAAGCGCGCAGGATCCCCAAGTCGGTTGACTCGGGGCTTGATTGACCCTAGAATCGCGGGTCTTTGTCGGCAAAGGCTAATCATTGCCTTTGCCTGTGATAAAAAAACGGCCGGGGCGGATGGTTTTCCGCCTTGGTTTTTGTGCTGTAACTGCGTCGGTTCTACGTAGTTGTAGCGGTAGATTAGGGATAGAAATATGCCAACCATTAACCAGTTGGTGCGTAAGCCGCGTGAAGCGGTGCGTACCAAGAGCAAAGTTCCGGCGCTGGAAAACTGCCCTCAGAAGCGTGGCGTGTGTACGCGTGTGTACACCACGACGCCGAAGAAGCCGAACTCCGCTCTGCGTAAAGTCTGTAAGGTTCGCCTGACCAACGGCTTCGAAGTCATTTCGTATATCGGTGGTGAAGGTCACAACCTGCAGGAGCACTCGGTCGTGTTGATCCGTGGTGGTCGTGTTAAGGATTTGCCGGGTGTGCGTTACCACACCGTGCGCGGTTCGCTCGACACGCAAGGGGTCAAGGACCGTAAGCAGAGTCGTTCGAAGTACGGTACCAAGCGTCCGAAGGCTGCCTAAGGGCGGTTTAAGTAAGTGGTCGTTCTATTGGGCGGCCGTGAAGGGGTTACCCTTCGACTGAATTGATTATTTGAGAGGTTAATATGCCGCGTCGTCGCGAAGTACCCAAGCGCGATATTCTGCCGGATCCAAAATTCGGCAATGTTGAAGTGTCCAAGTTCATCAACACCATTATGCTCAGCGGCAAGAAGTCCGTGGCTGAGCGCATTGTCTATGGTGCTTTTGACATCATCGCCACAAAATCCGGGAAAGATCCCGTTGAAGTTTTTGGCCTTGCCATGGGTAATGTGAAGCCCCTGGTTGAAGTTAAGAGCCGCCGCGTCGGCGGTGCCAACTACCAGGTGCCTGTCGAAGTGCGTCCGAACCGTCGAATGGCTTTGGCTATGCGCTGGCTGCGTGAAGCGGCGCGCAAGCGTTCCGAAAAGTCCATGGGTCAGCGCTTGGCTGCTGAAATGCTGGAAGCTGCCGAGAACCGCGGCGGCGCCGTAAAGAAGCGTGACGAAGTGCACCGCATGGCCGACGCCAACAAGGCGTTTGCGCATTTCCGTTTCTAAGTTAGTATCATTCTCCCGCCAGCGGCTTGCCGCTGGCGATCGTTCTTTATCAGCGAAGGCTTACTACCGTGGCACGCAAAACTCCCATCGAGCGCTACCGGAATATCGGCATCAGCGCCCACATTGACGCCGGTAAAACTACCACCACCGAGCGTATTCTTTTCTACACCGGTGTTAATCACAAGATCGGTGAGGTTCATGACGGCGCTGCCACCATGGACTGGATGGAACAGGAGCAAGAGCGCGGCATTACCATTACGTCGGCCGCGACGACCTGTTTCTGGAAGGGTATGGATCATCAGTACCCTGAGCATCGCTTTAACATCATTGACACCCCGGGGCACGTTGACTTCACGATTGAAGTCGAGCGTTCGATGCGCGTGCTCGACGGTGCGTGTATGGTCTATTGCGCGGTCGGTGGCGTTCAGCCGCAGTCGGAAACGGTTTGGCGTCAGGCCAACAAGTACAAGGTGCCGCGCCTTGCCTTCGTGAACAAGATGGATCGTCAGGGCGCTGACTTTTTCAAAGTCGTCGACCAGATGCAGACTCGCCTGAAGGCGAACCCGGTGCCCGTCGTTATTCCGATCGGCAAGGAAGAGGGTTTTGCCGGGGTGATCGACCTCATCAAGATGAAGGCGGTCATCTGGGATGATGCCTCCCAAGGGATGAAGTTCGAATACCGCGAGATTCCCGCTGATCTTCAGGGGCTTGCTGACGAGTGGCGTGCCAAAATGGTCGAGTCGGCCGCTGAGGCGTCCGAGGAGTTGATGAACCAGTACCTCGAGGCCGGCGAACTGACCGAGGCGGAAATCATCAGTGGTCTGCGTGCGCGCACCATTGGTTGTGAGATTCAGCCGATGCTGTGCGGTACCGCCTTTAAGAACAAGGGTGTGCAGCGCATGCTCGATGCCGTCATCGAACTGCTTCCGTCGCCGGTCGATATCCCGCCGGTGGCTGGGGTTGATGATCGCGAGCAGCCAGCGACGCGTAATGCTGATGATGCTGAGAAATTCTCCGCGCTGGCATTCAAGCTCATGACTGACCCGTATGTCGGCCAGTTGACGTTCATTCGCGTGTATTCGGGCGTTCTCGAGTCGGGTATGACCGTTTACAACCCGGTCAAGGGCAAGAAAGAACGGATCGGTCGTATTCTGCAGATGCACGCCAACAACCGTGAAGAAATCAAGGAAGTTCGTGCTGGTGACATTGCCGCCTGTGTTGGTCTCAAGGAAGTGACCACGGGTGAGACGCTGTGTACCCCCGATTCTGAAATCACGCTGGAGCGCATGGTGTTCCCGGAGCCGGTGATTCATATCGCTGTCGAGCCGAAGACCAAGGGCGACCAGGAAAAGATGGGTATCGCTCTGGGCCGTCTGGCGCAGGAGGATCCGTCGTTCCGTGTGCGCACTGACGAAGAGTCTGGCCAGACCATCATTTCCGGTATGGGTGAGCTTCATCTTGAGATCATCGTCGATCGTATGAAGCGCGAATTCAACGTTGAAGCTAACGTTGGTGCGCCTCAGGTAGCGTACCGCGAGTGCATCAAGAAGCTGGTCGAGCAGGAAGGCAAGTTCGTCAAGCAGTCGGGCGGTCGCGGCCAGTTCGGTCACGTGTGGCTCAAGCTTGAGCCGAACGAGGCGGGTAAGGGCTACGAATTCGTCGATGCGATCAAGGGCGGTACCGTGCCGCGCGAGTACATCCCGGCGGTCGACAAGGGCTTGCAGGATGCAATCAAGAGCGGCGTGCTCGCCG
>CAZHFS010000311.1:0-3869 GCA_964531885.1 uncultured Propionivibrio sp. | reverse complement strand
TGATCACCATTGGGATAGGTAAAGCGCATGCACTGCGAACCTCCAAGGACGCCGACAATGGCGGTCGGCTCGACGCTGAGTCCGGTTTCTTCCAGCACCTCCCGGACGATCGCCTCGGCGGGCGTCTCGCCGGGATCGACCCCCCCGCCCGGCAGACTCCACAGCCCGTTATCGCCCCGCCGCTGCAGCAGGATCTGATTCGAAGCGTTGCGGATAATCGCCGCCACCCCCGGCGTCAGCAAGAGTTCGTTGCCGATTTTGCGGCGAATGGATTTTAGATAAGGGGACATGCCCATGGCACGGGGTTCCTTTTCCGATATCGTGTTAAACGTTTGCGCCCTCAGTCGGACATGGCCTGCCACGCCTGGATCGAGGATCGATAGCCGGATGGCAGCCGGGCCGGCAAGGCATCGACCGCAAAGACGCCGAAGGCCAGGTGCTCATCGCTAAGCCTCGGCTCAAACGGGCCGAGCAACTCGCACCCGTAGGTGACGATGAACACGTGCTTGCCGGGAACAACCTCGAAAAGGTAGGTATCCACCAACCGCGTGGCGTGCACCGCCAGGCCAAGTTCCTCCTCGAACTCGCGCGCAACGCAGCGTGCCGGGTCTTCGCCGACCTCAATGCGCCCCCCGTGGAGCTCCCACTCATCCCGGCTATTCATGGCCAGCACCACCTTGGCGCCATCGACCAGCAGCACCCCTTTGATCGACACCGGGAAGCGCTTGTCCGGCTCAACCGGCAACTGACTGGGAGGGATCATGGCATTCCGCAGAAGTTTGACTATGTCGTTGAGAGGAGCGAACTCCGGGAATTTGTCCCTTCGGTTCACCTGCATTCTATAACTCATTCGTAGCAAGCCCCACAATGGCACCCATGAATACGAACGCTTGGTCCAATCGCGGGTTCACCGCTCCGTTTACCTCCACCGGATGCGCCTCACTGGTTCCACCGCCACCCTGGCATTATGCCGGATGGATGCTCAACGTCGAGTTCTCGCATCTTCCCGAATGTGCACTTCCACTGATCCCGCCCACGGCGGGTCGTGCGGTAGGAAAGGGCTGCATCCACTTCGCCGATTGGCAGGCGACCACCGACGGACACGAACTGCTTGACCCCATTCTCGCCCAGTACCGTGAGACGATCGTTGTCCTGGAGGTGGAGCGCCCGGACGGTTCGCGTTGCATGTATTGCCCGGCGATCTGGGTGGATCAGGATATCTCGCTGATTCGGGGACTGCTGCAGGGCTGGCCGAAAAAGATGGGCAGTACCTGGCTGACCCGCAGCCTGCCGATCGAGCACCCGGCAGCGGCGCCGCTGCGCGCAGGGGCCTGGCTGGGCGCCAGCCTGGCGGTCAAGGACCGGCGAATCCTGGAAGCACAAGCCAGGCTTACCGGCAAACCGGGGCGACCATTGGGCTTTCTGTCCCTGCCAACGATTGGGGCGGTCGGCTGGGCGGACTTGCGTCATCCCGAGCTTTATCCCGAGCCGCAGCTCGTCCGTCCGGACATTCGCGAGCGCGTTCAGAGCGCATGGCATGACGCAACGGCAACGCTGCAGCTAAACAGCCATCCGCAGGAGGACATCGGTTGCCTGGGGCAGATCGAAGCGTCCGCAGCCAGCGCCGGATGGATCGGCATCACCGTGGCAGGTGCGCAGGATGCATGACGCGCCAGGCATCGAGAAAATCGCCATCGTCATTAGCGAAAATGCGGCCGCCGGTGAAGCGGCAAATATCTCGGCATGCCTGACGGCCGGACTGGCGGCAGCGAATTCGGCCTGGGCCGGAGAGCCCTTAAGGGACGCGGACGGATTTGAATCGGTTGCCTCCTCGCACCTGCCCATCGTCGTCCTGGCAGCCAATGGCCAGCGATTTGCCACCCTCGTCGAGCAGATCGAGCGAACCGTGAGGCCGGCTCAGGCACTTGTCACGCTTTTTCCGGCGTATGCCCAGTCGATCCACGACGCGCACGCATACTGGCAGAAACACAGTATGCTTGGCCACCGCAGCGAACGATTTCTTGGCATAGGACTGGCAGGACCGAAACGATGGGTCAACCGCTTGGTGGGCAGCTTTCCCCTGATGCGCTGAGGCGCTCGGAGGTTCGCCGCTGGCGCGTACCACAGCTTGAACTGGTGCATCATCGCCGTGTCGGGCAGGAGTGGATTCCCCACTGGCACGCGGAGTGGTCGATCGGCGCCATCATCAACGGCGACTGCCTGTGCAGCATCGGGGGTCGGCCAGTGCATGGCAAGGCGGGCGATTTGGTGGCCGTTGCCCCCGAGACGGTGCATACGGGAGCGCTGATCTCCGAGAAAACGGCCGACGCGGTGTCGGTGGTCATGCTCTACGTTGCGCCTGAGTGGTTCGCAAGCGCACGCTTGCCTCCCCCCGCAGGCAGCGGTTTCATCCCTGCCCCGGACCTGGCGGCGGCCGCCGGACATCTGCAAAGCGGCGCGCAAGTCCAGGCATGGCTGCATCATGCCATCGAGTTTCTTGGCAAGGCCTGGTCAGGCCAAGCGCAGGGGCCGAATCCCTCGGATGCCGTGCGGGAAGTCCTGCTCGCCTTCGAGCAAGGCGTTCTTGCCGGCGAGTCGTCGGTAGCGCGGCTTGCCGAGCGCTGCCACATCAGCCGGGAACGTCTGCATCGGGTCATCCAGCAATGGGCGGGAATGAGTCCAAGCCACTACCTGCGCGCGTACCGGGTGAACAAGGCGCGTGCGATGCTGCTTGGCGGCGAGACCCTGGCCACGGTTGCCTTCGCATGCGGTTTCTCGGACCAGGCGCATTTCACCCGGCTGTTCCGCAGATCGTTTGGGTATACGCCCGGCGATCTGGCGGCGTCGGTCGCGAAGCAGTCGGGATAGTCGAAGCCTCGAATCCCCCTGCCTGTTTCACCCCGGATGAGCCACCACCGCTCGTCGCGCCATCGACAAATAACCCGCCTCGCCTGCAACTGCGGAGCCAGTGCAAGGTTCGGCCGGCAAATGGCCGTGAGAGATGATGACAAGCCGAGACGAAGCAGACCTCAGTCGCGCGCGGGAGACAGATATTTTTCTGCCCCGAGACAAAAGAAGCGGTGGCGCTCCTGCGTCGTCGCACTCGGCTCTTCATGCCAGATTGCCGCGATCTTGGTGTGGATTGAATACAGGATTTGGCAATACGTCGCCGCGGTCAACGTGGCACCGGCATCGACCCCGGAGAAGGCGCATATCCGCCGGTCGATCTCATCGTTCCACGCCTGCTTCGACGCAAAACCGGGGATATGCCCAAGGCCATCGCGGCAAGCGCCCTCGTTGCCCAAGAATCGGCAAGGGGTGCAAATGTCATCCGCTCCCAGGGTAATCGTCACCAGTGCCTCACGGTGCCCGATGAGCGTGTTGGCCACCTTGTAAAAATCATGGTGGTAGGCGGCATCCGGGACAAATACATCTATCCCCCTGCCATACAGCTTGATGACATCCATGAAGTGATGCGGCCGGAGCTTGAGCATAGTGTCTTTGAATGCGAGGAGATCTGAACACGGGCAACCCGTCTGGGTTGATCTGATTATTATCGGATTCGCCAATCGCGAATGGCACCTGATGGGTTTCGTGCGCACAAGGGCGCGCTGCACGCCGGCGCCAAACTGCCGGAACTCAGTACCACGGGGCGCTCAGCCCCTCGGCGGCGAAGGTCGCCTGCACTGCCGGACGCGCCAGCATGCGGGTCAGATAGGGGGCGATGTGCGGGTAATCGCGTGCCGGCTGCTCACTGAAGCCGCGCGTCCAGCGGCAGAGCATGAACAGGAAGGGATCGATCGCGCTGAACCGCTCGCCCAGGAACCAGGGCTGGCCGTGCGCGGCCAGGTGCTGGTCGACCTGGGCCA
>CAZHFS010000310.1:0-3885 GCA_964531885.1 uncultured Propionivibrio sp. | reverse complement strand
CCTGTGCTGCGCCCGGCGTTGCGGGGATTGCCTTGCTCATGGGGTTCTCCTTGAAATGTCGTTCAACGCACCGCTAACGTGGCTCCCGAACGGATCGGTCAAAAACCACGACTCGGGGTGTTGACCCGCCTCTTCGGAGAGGGTTCGGCAATTCTTACCTTAATCGACACACCCCACCAGTGCGCTGGGTGGCGCTGGCTGCCCGGAATGGCAGGATGTTCGGTCAATCCCCTCGCATGCGGGCACCCTCAAAGGGTCATTTGGCACAAGGAAGCTTGCGGGGTACAGTACACCTTTGTTGTGCATTCCGATGCACCGTTACCGTAGCAACGACATCCCGGCCTTGAAATTCGATTCAAAACCCACCGCAAACTCAGTGATAAACCCAAGGAAAACACCTCGACTGCATATCCTCACCCAAGGATTGCTCAGCCTCCTGGCGACTCTCAGCCTGAACACGGCGGCTTCCGAGCCGGCAGTCATCCGTTATGTTGCACTAGAATCACCGCCAATGACCATGGTCGACGCCAACAGCCCCCCCGGAATCAAAGGGCTCTACGCGGACACTCTTGAGGACATCCTTGGCAAACGGCTGAAACGCCAATGGACCGGCACACTCCTACCCTGGAAACGTGCGCAGGCCGAAGTCCAGAGCGGAACGGCAGACATCCTGATCACAATCCCAACTGCCGAACGACGTACCTACGCCCTTATCAGTACCCAGCCGGTCTATGAGGAATCTCTGTACGTTTATACCTTCAAGGACCACCCGAAAATCGAAAAGATCCGGAAAATCAAGACGGCTGAAGACATCTTGCGGCTGGGGCTCACCCCGGTGACCAATCTCGGCAACAACTGGCACCGCGAGAACATCGATGCCTTTGGTGTGAAAACGCACTATGTTCCGGCGGAGGAAAACCTCGCCAAATTCCTGGCCGCCAAGCGTGCGGACATCATGATCGACAAGCCCTCGTCGATGAACCGGCTCATCGAAAACCTCAAGCTCACCCAGCAGATCGAAATGACCCCGGCCCGCTTCGGCCCGATCAAGTTCCATATTCTGGTCAGCCAGAAATCTCCCCTGGCGGCCTCCATGCCGTCGCTCAATCAGGCGATCGAACAGTTCGTCAAGGATGGTACGCGGGAGCGGCTGGCGGCAAAATACCTGCGCAATTAATGCCTCCGTAGCGCCGACGCGCCTGGGGAGCGTGCCAAAAGGCGCGGCGCCCCGCTTGTTCCCTACTCCCACTACTCCCACTGCCCCCCGCGGCCACACCCAATTCAGGACACAGCCACCGACGCGGGAAGAAACTCCCCGCTACGTAGCGCCCCCCGCAGCACACCAACCCGAGCTTCTCTGGGTACCGGAAACATTCCTTGTGGCCTTGATCTTCGCCGGGCTCGCGCCAGCCCAGAGGACAATTCAGGCAGTGCACGGATGCCCACACGCCGAGAGGCGAAGCGTCCAGGCCGGATCATCGCTCCGGGTGTGCATGGCGCCATTGCAGCAACGCCTCCACCCCATCTTCGAGCGACTGCAGACACAAGACCCCAGTCGGCGGGGCCAGGCGGACAACGCCGCCCCCGCCCACCCAGAGCTCGACCTCACTGCCGAGGAAACCGCGGAGTTGCTCCAGCAGCCCGCCCATCTGACGACGTGGGAAGGCCACGGAAAACGAAAGCGCGACCACATCAACCCGGTGCGCCTTGGCCGCCCGGACGATGTCGAGAACGGGCATCTGGGTGCCGAGCGGAATGCACTGAGCACCTTCCAGCGACAACAAGGCCTCAATCATCAACAAGCCCAGGATATGCTGCTCATCCGGAACGCTTGTCAGCAAAACCTTCGGCGCCCCTGGCCCACGAGGCAAGGCAACGATGGCCTGTCGCAGCACTCGCTTGGTCAGCTCGGTGAACAGATGTTCCTCAAACACCTCAAACCGGCCCTCTTCCCAAGCCTGCCCGACACGGTGCGTCAAAGGAGCCACTGTGTCCAGGACAAATCGACTCAAGCCTTGGCGTGCCAGGCGCTGCTGCAAAGCCCGCTGATAGCCGTCTGCGTCGTGTTGTTTGATCAGGACGAGTAAATCCTCCATCTCCCCTGCATCCTGCAGGGGAGATTCGGTTCGCCCGGTCGACACGCGCCGCGGGGCCAGGCAGGCCAACTCATCAAGGCTGGCAGCGATCAATTTACCCGGTCGATGCCCTTGATCCATCAAGCGTTTGATCAAGCGCAGTCGATCGACCTGCTCTGCCGAATAGACGCGCTCGCCATTGATGTCTCGTTTCGGGACGGGGAAGCCGTAGCGACGCTCCCATACCCGCAAGACGTCCTTGGACAAGCCCGTGTCGCGCTCAACGGCTGCAATACTAAAATTCAGCATCTTATTTTGTCCTAGACAAATTGCAAAAAATGCTTGACAAAGCAAAAACACAACCCTATCTTACGAACAAAAGCCGATTTTGTCTAGGACAAACAGGAGAAAGCATGGACGTTCATTCCAAACCAACGAAGCGCATCGCGGTCATCGGCGCCGGCATCTCCGGTCTATCCGCCGCTTGGTTGCTTTCAAGCCGCTACGAGGTGACGCTGTTCGAAGCCGGAACGTATCTGGGCGGCCACACCAATACCGTCGATGTCACGCTGGAGGGGCAAACCCATCCGGTGGATACCGGTTTCCTAGTGTTCAATGAAAAGACCTATCCGAACCTGATCGCCATGTTCGCGCACCTCGGCGTCAACAGCGTCGAGACCGAAATGAGCTTTGCAGTCAGTTTGGAAACACCGCGGCTGGAATGGGCTGGCAGCAACGTTGCCACACTCTTCGGACAGAAGCGAAATCTGATCCGCCCGGCCTTCTGGCGGATGCTGTCAGACATCCTGCGCTTTAACCGGGAGAGCGCCACCTGGCTGATCAAGCACCCGGAGGACGAACAGTCCCTGCGGACGTTCCTTGAGCACGGCAACTATTCGTCGGCCTTTTCGGATTGGTACCTGCTGCCGATGGCGGCTGCCATCTGGTCATGCCCGACCGGGCAGATGCTGGATATGCCGCTCGCCACCTTCATCCGCTTCTGCAACAACCATGGCCTGCTCCAAGTCTTCAACCGGCCGATGTGGCGCACTGTCGTTGGCGGCGGACGCGACTATGTCACCAAGATCGCCGCGCAGCTCGCCGATGTACGCCTCAACTGCCCGGTGCGCACCATCACCCGCGAGCCAGGCGGTTTGCGGGTCACACACGCGGCCGGCAGCGAGCTTTTCGACCAGGCGGTACTGGCTTGCCACAGCGACCAGGCGCTCGCCATCCTCGGCAACACGGCCAACGAGTCACAGCGCCGCCTGCTGTCGGCCATACGCTATCAGCACAACCGCGCGGTGCTGCACACCGACCCGGCCTTGCTGCCGCGCGATCCCAAACTGTGGTCGGCCTGGAATTATTTCGCCGGAGAAGGCGAGCCGGGCATGCAGGCAGTCGGCGTGTCGTACCTGATCAACAAACTGCAACCGCTGCCCTTCGCCTCGCCGGTGATCGTCACCCTGAATCCGACGCATGAACCCGCCCCGGCCAAAATCATCCGCCAGTTCGACTACGCCCATCCGATTTTCGATGGCCCGGCCATCGCCGCCCAGAAGGAACTGGCAACGGTGCAGGGGCAAGGCGGGATCTGGCTTGCCGGGGCCTGGGGAAGCTATGGTTTCCATGAGGATGGCCTGAAATCCGGCCTGCGCGTGGCCAACGGCCTGGGGGTGAAGGCGCCCTGGCAGGGTGGCGCACGCGACGCATCGGCTCCTGTCAAAGCGGCGTGAAGCTTGAATTCACCATGAGCCCGCTCCCTTCCCTGTGCCTTGGCCACGTGATGCACCGGCGCCTACGCCCGGCT